>JACMMY010000004.1 GCA_014378805.1 Moraxellaceae bacterium | reverse complement strand
CGTGAGTTCGCTGCATTCACCGCAAAACGTGCATTCTTAACAGGCACAACCAATTGTGGACCAGCCATCGTTGCAATTTCAGCATCGATGTTTTGTGGGCTAACTACGAAGTCTTCGCCTACAGGTACGAGGTAGCCGATTTCTTGTAGAAATGCTTTGTATTCTGCGAATGATTTAGCTGCGCCGCCATTGGCATAATAGCTATCAATCTGCGCTTGGAGATCATCACGCTTAGCGAGCAATGCTTTATTTTTTGGTGTCAAATCCGCGACAATTCCTTCGAGACCCGACCAAAAACCTTCGCTGGTCACGCCAGTATTTGGCAATGCGTCATTTTCGATAAAGTCATACAGCTCTTGGGCAACTTCAAGTTTGCCTTTTTGAACATAGCTATTAGTCATGATAGAGAGTCAGTCCTGATTTGATACGCGAAAAAATAAAGGTGAATTATACTGATATTTACGAACTTTTGCAGCGTTTACATGTGTTGGTCGTGTGTCAAAATGATGAGTATTCTAATTTAAACACTCATTTTATAACTGCAATTGTAATATTGAACGTTGCAGGTTTTGTCGTGCCCGAACTTCAAAATGATTTCTAAAATACGCAGTGGTATAAATGAATGGACGCGCTAGAAATGTTTCCAATATTTCAGCGCGTTTCACTCGATAAACCTCTTCAGGCACCCACGCATACTCCTGTCGAACTTGCACATCATATTGATTAAATCGATCAATTTCCTCACCTAGAATTGAAAGATCAATATCAACCAGCGTTTGCTCATCCAAAGTATGTGGAATATGAGTGTGCTGAGTCGCCATAATTAAACTAAAAATTCGATCAATTTCATCCGTTGAAGCATTGACTGCAACTAAACTTTCTTTTGCCCATAATGCACTTAAGTGTTCATTCTCTTTACCTTTTACATCGTAAATCGCATCATGAAACCATAGTGCAACTTCAACTTCATGCGGATAGTCCAAGAGTTCATAAACCAATTCCAGCTTAGTGATACATTCGACCAAATGCTGGAGTGTATGATAATGACGTTGAGGTTCTGCATAATGTTTAAGCAGTAGTTCAAATAAGTCATTACTTTTATGATGATTATTTGAAAATTCATAAGATATAAATGATCGCTGCCACGAACATTGAAGAAACAGTAAGTCATCTTTAGTGATCACTCATAAGACTCAACATTAGTATGCTGACCGAAATATAGCAGAACTGAGAATAATAGAATAAAAGCAAAAGTGATCTATTCACATTAATTCTGCTGTCTCATGAAAACTAAAAAAATGTCCAACCAACCCAATGCCGTCAAAATCGATAATCTGTTATTCTACTGCCTAGATTAAAACTATTTATATGAGATTTGCCATGTCTGTTATTGTTGGAACTCCTCTGCAATCTTCTGCTTTTCGCGTTCTTCTATTAGGTTCTGGTGAACTCGGTAAAGAAGTCGCAATTTCATTACAACGTTTGGGCGTTGAAGTGCATGCAGCTGATCGTTATGCAGATGCACCCGCAATGCAAGTCGCACATTTTTCTCATGTATTGACTATGACTGATGCAACAGCGCTTAAATCACTGATTGAAAATGTAAAACCAAACTTAATTGTTCCTGAAATTGAAGCGATTGCCACTGAAGTCTTATTAGAAATCGAAGCTGCTGGCACAGCCACTGTGATTCCATCTGCAAAAGCGGCCAATCTAACGATGAACCGTGAAGGTATTCGTAAGCTTGCTGCGGAAACATTAGGCTTGGCAACCTCGCCATATCGTTTCGCGCATGATTTAGAAAGCTTTAAAGCGGCATGCGACAACATTGGTTATCCATGTTTTATTAAGCCCGTCATGTCTTCAAGTGGTAAAGGTCAGTCACGCATTACCAGTTTTAATGAAGTTGAAGCCGCATGGGCGTATGCCATGGAAGGTGGACGC
This sequence comes from Moraxellaceae bacterium, assembly GCA_014378805.1. Taxonomy (GTDB): domain Bacteria; phylum Pseudomonadota; class Gammaproteobacteria; order Pseudomonadales; family Moraxellaceae; genus Aquirhabdus. Next base: position 14,933 of record JACMMY010000004.1, on the reverse strand, counting down.
GTTAAATCAGGTAAAGTAATCGTAGAAGGTCAAATTCAGTTTGATTTTGAAATTACCTTACTCACTGTACGCGCAAAGAATGCAGAAACTGGAGAAATCGAGACCCATTTCTGTGATGCGATAGGTCATCGTCAAGATGCGGGCGATTATGTCGAAAGCTGGCAGCCACAACCGATGAGCGATAAAGCCCTTGCTGAAGCCAAACGTATTTCTGATTTAGTCGCAACAGCATTAGGCGGTTGTGGTGTGTTTGGCGTCGAGCTTTTTGTCCGTGGTGATTTAGTTTGGTTTAGTGAAGTTTCGCCGCGTCCACATGACACTGGATTAGTCACTATTGCTAGCCAATTCCAAAGTGAATTCGAACTGCATGCGCGCGCAATATTAGGTTTGCCAGTCGATACGACACGCCACAGCGCGGCAGCAAGTGCAGTGATTTATGCTGGATTAGATGCCAAGAATCTGACTTTCACAGGTCTTGAAAAAGCGCTTTCTGTTGAAGGAAGTGATCTACGAATTTTTGGTAAACCAGAAGGTTTTGCGCGCCGTCGTATGGGTGTTGCGACTGTTCGTGGCAAAGATACCGATACTGCGCGTCTTTTGGCAAAACAAGCTGCTGACTCTATTGTTGTAACGGGTTAGTATTCTAAATTGATATAAATAGATAATGAGGGATAAGATGAGCCATAAATCTACAGATTTAACAAATTTTATCCCTCCTTCTGTTAAAAAAATAAAAAAACAGGCGAAAGCGCTTAATTTTTGGTTTCCAACCACTTTTCACGGTCTTCAAAATATTGACGAGAAACGTCCTGCTCTTTATGTAGGTAATCACACCTTAATGGGTCATGACGTTCCGCCTTTGGTTTTAGGTCTCTATTTGCAAAAAAACATATACTTGCGTGGTGTCGCCGATCGCGTCCACTTTCGAGTTCCTGTTTGGAAAAATTTAGTTAAACAGTTTGGCGGATTTGAAGGAACGCGTACTGCCATACATCAACTCATGATAGATCGAAAACATATCCTGATTTATCCGGGTGGTGGACGTGAGGTCATGAAAAATAAAGGTGAAGCCTACCAACTCATTTGGAAAAATCGTTTCGGCTTTATTGAACTTGCGTTAGAACATGGCTACGACATTATTCCATTCGCTGCGGTTGGGGGGGAAGAAATGCTGGATCTAAAATATGACTCAAATGACTTTAGAAAGTCTTTGTTAGGCAAAGGTTTAACACGAATTGGCTTGATGAAGTACATGCGCAACGGCGAAGGATTTGTGCCCTTCGCGACTGGTTTTCTCGGATTGCCATTTGTGCCGCGTAGACAGGCTTTGGATTATATTTTTTGTCCACGTATTGAAACAAAGCATATTGCTAAAGATCAGTTCGAAGAAGTGAAAGTTGAGTTAAGGCAGCAGGTTGCGGATGCAATTCAAGGGGCTTTGCATGAGTATGGGAAGTGTTGATAGCGTTGATTAAAATACTAAAATAAAGAGTCGGGCTACAAGGAGCATTGTAATTAGTTTTGGTAATTCCTATCCATTTGAGCTTCACATGATCTGATCCTTGTATCTCTTCATCAAAAACAGTATAATCCGCGCTTCGCTTTTGCGATCACGCATGATTTATTTGTTAAAAGATCTTTTTTGCGTGCCTCCTTGCTTCTATCCTTTTTTTTAAAAAGATAGGGGCTGCCCAAACCGTAAGGAGCTATACATGCGTCACTACGAAATCGTATTGCTGGTTCATCCAGACCAAAGCGATCAAGTTGTTGGCATGGTCGAGCGTTACCTGACTCAGATCAAAGATGCGGGTGGCCAAGTCCATCGCCTCGAAGACTGGGGCCGTCGTCAACTCGCCTACCCAATCAACAAGATTCACAAAGCACACTACATTTTGATGAACGTCGAATGTGGCCAAACAACTCTCGACGAACTCGAAGAATTGTTCCGCTACAACGATGCCATTATCCGTAACCTCATCATCCGTCGCGATGAAGCCATCACCGAAGAATCATTACTCGCTAAGAGTGCTGAAGAAAAACGCGCGCGTAAAGCACAGCGTAACGATGATGTATCTTCTTCAGACATGATCGCTGACGAAGCTTAAGGAGCAATCGACAATGGCACGTTTTTATCGTCGTCGCAAGTTCTGCCGCTTCACAGCAGAGAATACAAAATACATCGATTACAAAGATGTAGAAACGCTTAAACAGTATGTCACTGAGAACGGCAAAATCGTTCCCTCACGCATCACTGGTACTAAAGCTCGTTATCAACGTCAATTAGCGCTTGCGATTAAGCAATCACGCTATTTGGCATTGATTCCGTATACCGATAACCATCAATAAGGAGATGAATTGTGGACGTTATTCTACTGCAACGCATCGCTAATTTGGGTCAACTCGGTGACAAGGTTTCTGTAAAGTCTGGCTACGGTCGTAACTTTCTGATTCCTCAAGGCAAAGCAGTTTCTGCAACTGCAGCAAATACTGCTTCATTTGAAGCACGTCGTGCTGAACTTGAGCGTGTTGAAGCTGAATCACTTGGTAAAGCTCAAGAACGTGCTGCTAGCCTGAATGAACTGAATGTTGTTATCACCTCGAAAGCTGGTGATGAAGGCAAACTGTTCGGTTCTGTTGGTACTCGTGATATCTCTGATGCTCTGACTGCTTCTGGTCATCCAGTTGACAAAGCTGAAGTTCGTCTACCAAATGGTGCATTGCGTCATGTTGGTGAGTTCCATGTTGCGATTCAAGTTCATCACGATGTGATGGCTGAAGTGTTAGTCACTATTATCGCTGAATAAGCCTTAATTGCCGAATCAAAAAAGGTACGCGCAAGCGTACCTTTTTTTATGCTTATATTTTTATAGTTGGTATTCCGTTTGATTCATTTTTCACATTATTATCATTTTTCCTCTGCTATCAAAGATCAATTAAGGGTATTCTTGGCAGTCGAATAGCGCGTGATTTTTTACGATACTGATTGAGTAAGTCGCACGACAGATCAGACGAATCATTCGCATCATTTTTCTTTATTTAAGTACAGGTTTGAACATGTCAGAATCCACAGCTTCGCGCGGTCGTGTTGCGACGCTAGCCAATGACGCAGCTCCTGAAAACAGTGCAAAAACAACTCGTAAAACGAATAAAAAAAATTCTGAAATAAGCACCGAAGTCGCGCGTGAATTTCGTACACCGCCACATAGTATCCAAATGGAACAGGCTGTACTTGCTGCGCTGATGACCATTAGTGAGTCATGGGAACAAGTCAGCGAAACCATTACAGAAAACTCGTTTTATGCAATCCGTCATCGCTTAATCTATAAAGCCATTAGCCATTTATCAACGGCAAATATGCCCTAAGACGCAGTCATGGTCAGTGATTGGCTCAGTGGTCAGCATTTGCTAGAAGATATTGGTGGTGAAGCGTATTTGATGCAATTATTGGCGGAGAGTCCAGCCAGTTTGTTTAACCTACCCGCTTATGCTGAAAAAGTGCGTGAACACGCTGTCTTGCGCGATTTGATTACTGTTGGTAATGAGGTTTTACACACGGCGTATGATCCAAAAGGACAACCTGTTAGTGAAATTTTAGATTTGGTTGAAAGCAAAGTTTTTTCGATCAGTGAGCAACACAGCAATCGCTCGGCAGAAAGTGGTCCTAAAGCGATTAATGCAGTTCTAAAAAGTGTATTGAACACGGTTGAAGAGTTGCAAAAGAGTGATAGTGCGATTACGGGTTTGACCACGGGTTTTGTAGAGTTAGATAACAAAACGCTTGGAATGCAAAAAGGTGATTTGATCATTGTCGCTGCGCGTCCAAGTATGGGTAAAACCACGTTTGCGATGAATTTGATTGAAAATGTGTTGTTTGGCAGTGATTTGCCTGCACTGGTTTTTTCGATGGAAATGCCAGCGGATTCTATCGCGGTGCGTCTGCTCTCTTCTTTCGGTTCGATTGATCAAAGTCGGTTACGTTCGGGACGTTTAGAGGAAGGCGATTGGGTACGTTTGACCAGTACCATGAGTCAGTTGCAAGGGAAGCATTTATATATCGATGACTCCTCTGCGCTACCACCCAATGAATTACGTTCACGCGCTCGGCGTATTGCCAAAATGCATAACGGCAAAATCGGCGCGATTATGATCGATTATTTACAGTTGATGAAAGTTCCAGGGATGGGCGATAACCGCGTCGGTGAAATTTCTGAAATTTCTCGTAGCTTAAAAGCACTTGCTAAAGAAATGAATTGTCCCGTAATTGCCTTGTCTCAGTTAAACCGTTCACTTGAAAATCGTCCGAATAAACGTCCGATTATGTCCGACCTTCGTGAGTCGGGTGCGATTGAACAGGACGCTGACTTGATTATGTTTATTTACCGTGATGAGGTATATAACAAAGAGTCTAAGGAGCAAGGAACGGCTGAAATTATTATTGGTAAACAACGGAATGGACCGATTGGTACAATACGTTTGGCGTTCCAAGGACAATTCACGCGATTCACCAATTTGTCGCCTGAATATTATCGTCCTGAAGATGATGAGTAATACGCTATTTCTCTTGTTCGATGAATGAGAGAGATAGATGAAGCGGTATCGTACAAATTTTTGAAATAGGAAGTTCATATGCGGGAAGCCCGCGTTTCTTTAAGCACCAAAGCCCTGAGTCATAATCTTCAACGTGTACGTGAATTTGCACCGCACAGTCATGTCTTGGCAATGGTCAAAGCGGATGCTTATGGACATGGTTTGGCATTTGCGTTGAATGCACTGCAAGATGCGGATGCGCTCGGTGTGGCTTTTTTTAAAGAGGCGCAGGATATTCGTGCACTAGGCAACACTCAGCCAATTGTGTTGATTGAAGGTGTTTTTACACTTGATGAATGGATTGACGCTACAACGATAAATGCACAATGCGTCATTCATCAGGATTGTCAACTTCAATGGGCACTTGAGCAAATTGTTCCTAACGCAACGATTTGGCTGAAAATAAATACAGGTATGAATCGCTTAGGATTCTCGCCTGATGAAGCTATAGCAGCAGCCCAGCAGTTACGCGCTACTGGTTATGATTTGATTCTAACAATGCATTTTGCGAATGCCGATGAGCCAAATCATCCAATGAATCAAACGCAAATGGATAGCTTCTTCTCCATCAAAAAACAACTTGAACCCATTAAAGCCTCACTCTGTAATTCCGCTGCATTGATTCAATGGCCGCAGCTTCATTTTGATTGGGTACGGCCAGGTATTATGATGTACGGCAGTTCGCCATTTTCTGATCGTTCAGCGACACAGTTAGATCTGAAACCTGTGATGACTTTGACAACGCAACTGATTGCAACTCATAAGTTACCTATTGGTGCTGTCATCGGTTATGGGTCGAGTTTTACAACGACCCGAGTCACGCAATTGGGGGTCGTTGCGATGGGTTACGGGGATGGCTATCCGCGTGTCGTGAGCAGTGCACAAGTCATTGTTGATGGCGTAAAAGTCCCTATTGTGGGTCGAGTCAGTATGGATATGTTGACTGTCGATTTAACCGACTTACCTACACTGCCAACGTTATCAACGAAAGTTATTCTTTGGGGAAATGGATTAGATGCAGATGATGCTGCAAAAGCAGCAGGGACGATTAGTTATGAGCTTTTTACAAGACTTTCAACGCGTCCAATTCGAGACATTGTTGAATGAACGATGAATGAGTTTTGTAGATTTACACACTTTACGTAAAAAAATGATAAAATCAGTTTCAGGGATATATTTAATTTATTGACATGGAATCGCATGCTTACTACTTTTATCAAGGCGTTCAGCGCCATGCGTACTTAGGTCATTGAATATGACTCATTTAAATCAATTTTCTAAAAAGGTTTTGAGCAAAGTACTCTTACCTATGAGCCTCATGTTTTTCGTCCAAAATACCCATGCCGCTAATCTGTATATTTTTAAAGACGGTGATGGTAATGCATTGTTAACCAATGTTGTCGGTAAAAATAAACGCCCGCAAGGCGATCTAAGCCAATATAACCAGCAAGTTAAAGTCACTTGGTATGCCGATACCAACGTTCATAGTTATCGTAATTGGGGCGGTAATGAATCCTCCATCCTTCCTAGCTATAGTCGCAATCGTAATGCGTATGATGATTTAATTACGAATGCATCGAGTAATTTTGGTGTAGACCAAGGGCTTATTAAAGCCATCATGCATACTGAGTCTGGTTTTAATCCTACTGCACGTTCGCCAGTAGGTGCTCAAGGTTTAATGCAGTTGATGCCTGCAACAGCGCGACGTTTCTTGGTGAATGATTCTTACGATCCAGCGCAAAACATTTCAGGGGGTGTTAAATACTTAAATTTCTTGTTAAAACGCTATAATAATAATCATGAATTGGCGATCGCTGCATACAATGCAGGTGAAGGAAATGTTGATAAATATCATGGTATCCCGCCATTTCGGGAAACCCAAGACTATGTCAAACGTGTTATGAGCCGCTTTAATAATCTTTATCAAAAGGGCATTAAAGTGACAACAAGGGATGACAGTGAACTTGCGGCGAGCTCATCGCGTCCTGTAATTACCTATACCAATGCAGATGGTTCGGCGAGTGCGACTTATAAACCGACTAATTCATATGCAACGAGTGCATTTGAAGCACTTAATCATTCGGCGAATTAAAGATTAACAGGTAGACTCTATAATCAGACTTTCGTTTTTTTCAAATAACCCGTTTTCGGCCACTAATTTTCGGTAACAACCAATGCATTACGGCCGTGAAAATGGCCACCAAAATAACAACAATAATCACCCAGCCCGATTGAAAAAAACGCTCGGGGTATAACACATAAAATGCAGATAAACCGATACTGTTACATGCCAAAATTAATACTGCACATGCATAGTCATGATAACGTCGCGCGTGATCCGAGTTAATAGTCCACTCTGGATCTGAATTATAACTCGGTAATGATTCATGAGCTGAATTTAACCTTTCTAAGGTCACCAAATAAGCGCGAATATTAGCAATAATCAACTCATATTTATAATTTAAAAAGGCAAAACTTGCTGATGCGACTGGAAAACCTAACAAAATCCATTCGATATGTGCATTGCCTAAACCTGCTGCGCTATGTGAAGCAATCAGAGCTGCTAGTAAACCAACAAAGAAACTAATAAAGATCGTCAACGCTTGTTGACGCTGAGACGTACGCGCATTAAGTTCGTTATAGGCTGAAATATAACGATAATTTGCGGTAACATATTCATTATCAAAACGATGATTCATACGATTAATCCAAAGAAGCCATGCTTAAATTTGATGCTAAAAGTGAGTCGTAATAAAGTCACTTTATTCTAACGAATATCTGAAACGGAAACTCAGTATTTTGATTTAAACTTATATTGTATAAAGATAAAGCCAAACCTATTAAATATAGATTTGGCTTGATTGGAATTCTAAGATTTAATTTTAAACCTTCATCCCGAAATTAAAGACTACTCGGCTCTTCCATCATCCGTCCACTCATTGCAACGGTGTTGAAACCCCCATCGACATAAAGAATTTCACCAGTAATTGCAGACGCCCATGGAGAACAGAGGAACAAAGCTGCATTGCCAACCTCTTCGATGGTGACATTCCGTTGAAGTGGTGCAATTTGTGCATTCACATCGAGCATTCTACGAAAGCTCTTGATACCGCTCGCGGCCAAAGTACGGATTGGGCCGGCAGAAATACCGTTCACACGAATACCATCCCCACCCAAACTCGTCGCCAAATAACGCACACTGGCTTCAAGTGAAGCCTTTGCCAAGCCCATGACGTTATAGTTTGGCAATACGCGTTCGCTACCTTGATAGGTCAGCGTCAACAAACAACCTTGGCGTACCGTCAATAAAGGACGCGCGGCACGTGCCAACGCCACAAAACTATAAGCACTGATATCGTGAGCAATACGGAAACCTTCGCGGGTGGTGACGGTCGTAAAATCACCTTCTAACTGATCTGCGGGCGCAAAACCAATTGCATGGATGACACCATCCAAACCATCCCAATGCTTTGCTAAATCCACAAACGTTTGTTCAATGGCTGCGTCATCGGCAACATCACAAGGAAAAACCAGCGTTGAGCCAAAAGTTGCAGCAAAGTCATCAACCCGTTTTTTTAATTTTTCATTGGGATAGGTAAATGCTAATTCTGCACCTTCACGATGCAGTGCTTTGGCGATGCCATAAGCAATCGATAATTTACTGGCAATTCCAGTGACGAGAAAACGTTTACCTTGTAATAGCATAGTCATACTCTTTTATATATAAACACTTTATGTAGAAAAACTTTATGTAGAAACACTCTACTTAGTGATTCCTCTTTGAATTAGAGGAACTTTTAAATTAAAAAACATAAAATATAATTGATAAATCCTAACAGATTTTAATTCAATCATGACTATTAACCTATCGCTTTTCAAAGCATTACATCCTGAAACGAAAGGATTAGTGCATTGTCGCTGCGATCAGCTTTTGAGTATAAATCGCTTTTGGCTGACTAAATAACAATTCGGTTTCCTGACATTCAACCATCTGCCCCTGACGCAGTACCAATATACGCTGACACAGTGCGCGTACCAATGACAAATCATGACTAATAAACAAATAACTCAATTGATTTTCAATCTGTAATTTTCGTAATAAGGTCACTAAAGCGCGTTGAGTTGTTCGATCTAAAGCTGAGGTTGGTTCATCTAATATCAATAATTTAGGTTGCATAATCAGCGCGCGTGCCAGTGCGACGCGTTGCCTTTGTCCACCCGATAACTCATGCGGATAACGATCGATGAATGTATCATTTAACTCAACTTTGCGTAAAACATCCGCAACGACTTGGCGTCTTTTGACCTTGGATGGAATTGAAGCTTCCACGCCTTCGCCAACGATGTTTTCTATCGTCAGTCTAGGATTTAAACTTGCAAAAGGATCTTGAAAGACGATTTGGAAATGTGGTCGCAATGGTCGCAATGCTGATTCAGACAATGCGTTAATTGAATGACCATCTAATAAAATCTCACCCGAACTTGCGATTAGCCTTGCTACAGCCAATGCGAATGATGTTTTTCCTGAACCACTTTCACCAACAATACCCAGTGATTCGCCTTGAGATAATATTAAATCCAATGGTTTTAATGCTTCAAAAAAAGGAGGCTTGTGGCGAAGTCGCTCCCAAAAAGTGGTTGAAGGATCATGCTTCATTGGATAGTTAACGTTGAGCTTTTTTAATTCTAAAACAGGAATCGTTTTATTGTCATCCAAGAAGACAGAGCAAGCAGAACCTAAATCATCATCGATTAACAGTTTTGTGTATTCATGCTGCGGTTGATCAAAAATAGCATGTGTAGAGCCCTGCTCTAAAACCCTACCTGATTTTAATACAATAACATCATCACTGTATTGACGAATCAAATTTAAATCATGGCTAATTAACAGCAGCGCCATGTTGCATGTTTGCTGTAAATGTTTCATTAAATCTAACAGTGGGCGATGCAGAATGACATCCAACGCAGTCGTAGGCTCATCGGCAATCAATACATCAGGATCACCCACTAACGCCATGGCAATCATCACGCGTTGCCTTTGACCGCCTGATAATTCATGGGGGTAACGATCCAAATATTGCTCGGGCGCGGTCATGCCAACTTGATCTAATAACGTCAATATACGCTGTTGGATTTCTTTTTTGCGCAGACCTGATAAACGCAACACTTGACTCAACTGCTTTTCAATCGTATGAAGTGGATTCAGTGCGCTCATCGATTCTTGGAAAACAATTGCGATCTTATGGCCACGGATTTTGCAAATCTCGTTATCTGATAATGGCAATAGCGATTGACCTTCAAAGCACACCTCACCTGAAACTTTTAATCCTGAAGGTAATAATCCTAGTAACGCTAATGCAGTGATTGATTTACCAGAACCGCTTTCACCGACAAGGGCCAGTGTGCAACCTTCCTTGAGTTCAAATGACAAATTATTGAGTAATAGATTTGAATCTGTTTCGGTTCTAATCGATAAGTTCTTGGTACTCAGAACTGTTTTATGATTGTTTTGGATCGAAAGCATTACGTGCCGCCTCCCCGATAAAGACCAATACGGACAATAGAGTAGCTAAAGTAAAGAAAGCAGCGAATGCTAACCACGTGGCATCTAAATTATTTTTTGCTTGAATAATCAATTCGCCAAGCGATGCTGAACCTGGAGGTAAACCGTAGCCTAAAAAATCTAACGTGGATAATGCAGTAATATTTGCGGTCAAGATAAATGGAAGTTGCGATAAACTAGAACTCAGTGCATTCGGCAAAATATGCCTGATCATCATTTTAAAGTTACTCAATCCTAATGCCCGGGCCGCTCGCACATAATCCAATTGACGTGCACGTAAAAATTCCACGCGTACAATACTGACTAAACTCATCCAGCCAAATAACAGCATGATGACAAATAACCAATAAATACTCGGCGAAAAGAAACTGACCAAGATCATCGTTATAAAAAGCTGTGGCATTCCACCCCACACCTCAAATAATCGTTGCCCCATCAAATCAATCCAACCACCGTAATACCCTTGAATTGCACCCACTAAAATGCCGATCATTGAGCCTAAAATCGTTAAGCCAAAACCAAATAGTATAGAGATGCGCAAGCCATATAAAATCCTCGCGACGACATCGCGTCCTTGATCATCTGTGCCTAACCAATTTTGTTTTGACGGCGGGGCTGGTGCTGAAACGGTTAACTCTAAATTAGGCGTTTGATCAGCAAAACGAATCATTGGCCACACCATCCATCCTTGTTGTTGAATCAACTGCTGCACAACAGGATCACGATAATTCGCTTCAGTCTCAAATACGCCTCCAAACTCACGCTCTGAATACTGACTGAAAACCGGACTATACATCTGTCCATTGTAACTCATGAGTATTGGACGATCATTAGCAATAAAATTAGCCGACAATGATAAAAACAATATGACCAGGAAAATACAAAACGACGCATAGCCAACGTTATTCTTTTTAAACCGGCGTAGTCGTATTTTCATAATGGGTGTGACGTTAAATAAGCTCATATAGACTCTTGTTGATCGAAATCAATTCGAGGATCGATCAGTCGATAGAAGACATCACTCATCAACCGCAAAAGCATACCGACACAGGTGTATATAAATAGCGTTCCAAATATGACAGGATAATCGCGTTGTTGGATGGCTTCAAAACCAAGAAGACCAATGCCATTTAAGTTAAAAACAATTTCAATCAAAAAATTACCGACGAGGAAAACCGCTAGTAACGCCTCGGGTAATCCCGCAATAATAACCAAAATCGCATTTCTAAACACATGACCATAAAGCACACGATTCGCGGTTAAACCTTTTGAACGAGCCGCTAATACATAAGGTTTATCCAACTGCTCTAAGAAGGAAAATTTAGTCAAATAGGTCAGTTTTGCAAAACCACCCGCAGTCATCGCAATTAAAGGTAATGTCATGTGCCACATGTAATCTTTAATTTTATTGAATAAATTGAGTTGATCAAAGTTCTCAGAGACCAACCCTTGTAGTGGAAACGATCGCAAATATGAGCCGCCAGAAAAAAACACGATCAACAAAATCGCAAATATAAACACAGGAACGGCATAGCCGAGGACAAGAAAAAAAGCAGTCCAATGATCAAATGCAGCGCCATGCTGTTGTGCTTTTCGAATACCCAGTGGAACAGAAATCAAATAAATGATCATCGTGCTCCATAAGCCTAGAGAAAGAGTCACCGGAAATCTTTCTTTAATCAGCACGAAAACAGACTTTCCCTTAAAGTAGCTTGTTCCAAAATCAAAGTGTGCATAACCCCTTAACATGATCCAAAAACGCTTAGACGTGCTTTGATCAAATCCATATTGTGTTTTGATTTGCGCAAGCATTTCAGGTGATATTCCGCGTGCGCCTTCATAGGATGACTGATTGTATGTATTCGAGTTAGAGCTGATATCTCGACCTAAACCACCAACACTACCCAATTCGCTGACGCCACTATATTTTGCACGCTCAATGGCTTGTTCAACCGGTCCACCTGGAGCCATTTGAATAACCAAAAAATTAACTAAAATGATTAAAATAAGCGTTGGAATGATCAGCAATAATCGCTTAAAAATATAAATAGTCATCTTATTGGCGACCGATATATTGTTTTATATGTTGTTCCGCAGCCTGATCAATCCACCAATAATCTAATCCCAAATCATAGTTTGCAGTGATTTTCTGCAGACGATATTTATTCCAATACACCACACGATTTCCAACCAAGCCATAAAGCGGAACCATGTAATATTCTGCACGTAAGACACGGTCTAAAATACGGGTGATGTGAATGACAGCTTGCCGATTTTGAGCACTGCCGAGTTCAGTTAAGATCATATCGATGACGGGGTTCTTTATGCCCGCTGTATTTAAACTACCTTGTCGATCTGCCGAAGCACTTCCCCAGTATCCAATTTGTTCATGACTAGGCGATAATGTTTGCGGATAAGTATCGACAATCATGTCGTAATCAAAGCGGCGTACACGCTCAATATATTGAGGTGTATCAACCAAACGAATTGAAGCACTGATGCCTAATCGTTTTAAATTGCGGACGTAAGGCAATAATGTACGCTGCAAACTGGCATCACTACAGAGTATGTCAATGCTATAAATTTTGTCATGCTGATCATATAGTTGACCTTTTTTATATCGATAACCAGCATCCAGTAAAAGCTGTCGTGCGGTTAAGAGATTCGCCCGATTGAAGCCATCACCCGCACTCACTGGCGCAGTCCAAGGATTAAGTATTTCGTCTTTTTCTGGTTGTGATAGCAAAGGTAATAACGGCGTTAAATACTTCACTTCATCAACGGATGGCGTGCCTTTCGCTTCTAGTTCACTATTAAAAAAATAACTTTGTAGCCGTGTATACGTATTATTAAATAAGGCTTTATTGAGCCATTCAAAATCAAACGCTTGGGTTAATGCTTTGCGTACGCGTCGATCTTTAAACTGATCTTGGCGTAAATTAAACACTAACCCGCTCATGGTAATAGGATTCTTATTGGCGATCGTTTGCTTAACAACAAACCCCTTATCCACTGCAGGGAAATTATAATTTTTCACCCAATTTTGCGCTGATTGTTCTTTTTTGAACGTATATTGACCCAATTTAAAGCCCTGATATGCGGCTTCAGGATCACGATAATAAACATACTTTATCTGATCAAAATTATATTTACCCCGATTGATCATTAAATCACGGCCCCAATAATTCGGATTGCGTTTGTAAGTGATGCTCCGACCCGCATCTATTTTATCAATCAGATATGGTCCGCTACCCAATGGCGGACGTAACGTGACTTGATCAAATATACGATTCTGCCAATCTTGGCGTGAAAAAATAGACATTTGACCAATCGAAAGTGCCAACTTGATATTATTTTTTTTGCGGCTCATTGTTGAGTTATTTACTTTAAAATCAAAACGTACAGTATATTTATCTAATGCCGTAATTTTTTTTATACCTGCATAATATAACCTCAGTCCAGGCGAACCCTTGCTTAAAATAGTATTAAACGTAAATACCACATCCTCAGCTGTAACGGGCTGAAGATTGGAAAAATAAGCTTTAGGATTGATATGGAAAGCGATCCACGACGGATCTTCTGGATCACGTGTTATAGAATCTGCAAGTAAACCATAGCTCGCAGAAGGTTCATTTAGTGAAGCACTCAGTAAAGAATCCGATAAATATGCCGTACCATTGACTGGCGAACCCGTGTTGATCAATGCGTTTAAATTATCAAACGTACCAATTTCAAAAGTAGAAAATTCTCCGCCTTTCGGTGCATTTGGATTGCTATAAGGAAGAGACGATGGATGAGCGCTCAAGGCCATATGATCATTTAGACTCAGAATATGAGTGGTCATAGGCTTGGCAAAAGAGGAAGAAACAGCCAACGAATGTAATGCTGTCAGTAGCACGATCCGTTGACTGATTGATGTCATACTGTCCATCTTTGGACAACTGGAATCATGATTAACCGCGACCTTTTTTCTTCGTGGGGCTTGCAGTTTCTGGGACGCTGATCGTATCGCCTGCTTGAACTTTGGTGTTCGATGGAATGCTGTTCAATTCCGCCAATGCTGCCACAGTCATTCCATACCGCGCTGCAATTCGACCTAAGGTCTCACCACTTTTCACTTTATAATCGGTGCTATTTATTTTGTCAGTGGCGGTTGAATCAGCAGATTGCTTTTCGGTTTTGGTATTCAGCTTCTTGCTTGGTTTTTCCTCAGTAGGCACACTAACCGTATCCCCTGAATGGATTCGAGTCTGTGCAGGAATACCATTTAGATCCGCCAAAGCGACGACGGAAATATTGTGTCGTGCAGCAATACGCGCCAACGTTTCACCACTTTTTACTTTGTAATCGGTGGTATTTGGTTGAACATCAGATTGAACCTGTGCAGCTTGTTTCTCAGCTTTAACACTTAATTTCTTCGCTGGTTTATCTTCAGCAGGAACATTGAGCGTATCGCCTTTATGCAAAGAAGAATGCGCAGGAATTTCATTTAATTTTGCCAGCGCAGTCACCGTTAAATTATAACGAGCAGCAATTTTGGCTAATGTATCACCGCGTTGAATTGTATATTCGTCAGTTTTTGGGACTAATGGTTCAATAGACTTATCGTTACTTTTATTCGTTGAATTTTTAAGTGAGTTATCTTTAGTTGATGCGCTGTCCGTTGTTTCAATGAGATTTAAACGCGTGCCTTTCATTAAATTGCTCGTAAATTTCAGATCATTACGATCAGCAAGTTGACGTGTCGTTAAGTTAAATTGTGCTGCAACATCGGTCAGGGTAT
>JACMMY010000034.1 GCA_014378805.1 Moraxellaceae bacterium | reverse complement strand
TTTAAGATTTTATTTTTTGGAATCAATGGCATTGGTGTCCAGCTGGTATTTTCAATACTGCCATTGGCTTCATGTTGAATGAATTGCTTCACGCGACGATCTTCCAGCGAATGAAAGCTAATCACTGCAAGTCGTCCCCCTGCGACTAAACATTCAACTGATTGTGGTAAAAACAAATCTAAATCAGTGAGTTCTCGATTAATAGCAATACGAATAGCTTGGAAGCTACGTGTCGCCGGATGTTTGTGTTTTTCCCACTTTGGATGTGCGACTTTGACCACTTCAGCCAGTTCAGCCGTGGTTGTCATCCGACCAGCGAGTTTAATGGCGCGGGCGATGCGTCGGCTGTGGCGCTCTTCGCCAAATTGATACAGCACATCCGCAAGATCCGCTTCTTCGATTTCCATCAACCAATCAGCGGCGGTGACGCCTTTGCTATTGTCCATCCGCATATCGAGCGGGCCGTCATTCATAAAACTAAAACCACGTTCCGCGACATCCAGTTGCGGCGAAGAAACGCCTAAATCCGCCATAATGCCATCGACATGGCTTAACCCGTGATTAGCCAGTTGTTGTTTCAAATCCGCAAAACTGGCATGAATCATCGTGAGACGCGGATCAAGTGCAACTAGTTCTGCGCCGACAGTTTGTGCATCGGGGTCTTTATCAAAGGCAAAGACACGACTATTCGCATCTAATCGTGCTAAGAGGGCACGTGTGTGTCCGCCACGACCAAAAGTGGCGTCGACATAGATACCCGTATCACGACCTGCAAGCAAGGCATCAATCGTTTCAGTGAGTAACACTGACAAGTGCGTGGATGGATGCTCGGCTTCAGCGTTTGCAGGCGCATTTGCTGATACTGTTGTTGCCGTTAATAAAACATCATCGGTCATGCGGTTGTCGTGCCTTGTGAAAAAATAGCTTTTGGAAAAATAGCATAGTGGTTCATGATGAGCAGGTTTTGCGAATCATATTGTCATATACTGATGCTTTGCAGCATACCGCTAAAATATATAGCCTGCACTGCGCAATCTAGCATTATCGCAGCGAGAACGGATGCGTCAAGAAAACTTAGTAAAAAATTGATTGCATCGGTAAAATAAAATGCAATAGCATGGATCATTATTAAATTTTCACACCAATACGATCAGGTATGATGGTAGGCCGTGGAATGCCATTTTGGAAAGGACTCTTTTGTGACACGCCCAATTGCACTCATCGTTGATGATGAAGAAGACTTATTGATCCTGATGCGCATGACACTTTTGCGCATGGGCATTGACGCCGAAACCGCTGGAACGCTTAAAGATGCGCAAAAGTGGCTCAAACGGCAAAATTTTGATTTCTGTTTGACCGACCTGAATTTACCCGATGGCAGTGGTTTAACGCTGGTTGCAGATGTCGTGCGCGAGTATCCAAGTATGCCGATCGCGGTAATCACTGCATACGGCAGTATGGATGTGGCGATTGATGCATTAAAAAAAGGTGCCTTTGACTTTGTCAGTAAACCAGTAGAACTCGCGCGTATTCGTACCCTCGTTGAACGTGCGTTGCAAGTCAACTCACCCTCTCCCGCAGCCAATGCCGAAGCGCAACTGAGTGAAAACTTACTCATCGGCAATGCGCCCATCATGCAAGATTTGCGGACTACGCTAACGAAACTTGCTCGTTCGCAAGCACCCGTCTATATCAGTGGTGAATCAGGGACGGGTAAAGAAGTCGTTGCCCGTTTAATTCATTTACTGAGTCCTCGAAGCAGCGGCGCATTTATTCCAGTCAATTGTGGTGCAATTCCTGCTGAGTTAATGGAAAGCGAATTCTTTGGCCATAAAAAGGGCAGTTTTACTGGTGCAAGTGAAGACAAGCTTGGTTTGTTTCAATCGGCTCATGGCGGTACGTTGTTTTTGGATGAAGTGGCTGATCTGCCGCTCGCGATGCAAGTTAAACTGTTACGTGCAATTCAAGAAAAGAAAGTTCGTCCAATCGGCGCGCAAACTGAAGTGCCTGTAGATATTCGTTTGCTCAGTGCCACCCATAAAAATCTTCAAGCACAAGTGAACGCAGGCGGTTTTCGCCAAGATCTGTTCTATCGTATTAACGTCATTGAAGTGCAAGTGCCACCACTGCGTGATCGCGGCGATGATATTCTTTTGTTGGCGAATACTTTCTTGCAACGCTTATGCAACGATTGGGGAATTACACCCCCTAAATTGTCAAAAGCGGCACAGCAGCAATTGCTCAGCTACGCGTTTCCTGGCAATGTGCGAGAGTTGCAAAATACGCTGGAACGCGCACTGACTTTATGTGATGACGGCGTGATTTTGCCAGAACACTTAAAACTGATTGATGCACATCCATTTGATTATCCCTCAAATATTGATTCACGATTACGCCTAACTGAAAATGCCAATCAAAGTTTGGGGACGCCGGTTGTGAACGGACTGAACACAGTGCCGTCATTGAAAAATCTACCTGCTCAAGGTTTAGAGATTTATTTACAGGAAATTGAGCGACATATTATTCAGCAAGCATTGGATGCTAGTCTCTGGAATCGAACAGCAGCCGCGAAAAAATTGGGCATGTCGTTCCGGTCATTGCGATATCGCTTAAAAAAATTAGGTTTGGGCGCCGATTTGGATGCCGATGAATCTGAGATTGAGCATGAGAGCGATTTAAAAGCCGGCGAATAGGTGAGCTTTATATTCACTTTATTTTTTGATAAGCATTCATGAAAGTAAGCTCTGTACGCTAAAGATCGTTGCTGCGGCAATCAATACACACGTTACAACGTCGTCGTATCGTGCCGTAACAAACGCTGAGCGTTTAAAGTTTTAGCCTGATGTGAAGTAATTTATTTTGATTTTGGACTCGTGATTTATGACTTCAAACCCCATTCAATCGGCGCCAAGTTTTAATGCTGGGTTAAATAGTCCGATGTCAGCACAACTTTATTATATAAAAGCTAAGCAGGCGTATGCAGAAAAACAATGGCAACAGGTTTGCGTATTTGCACAGTCATGTATCTCGGCTGCTCGCAATGATGAAAAACTTCGCTTTTTAGCCAAGGAGATCTTAGCTGCAAGCTTGGTCAAACTGAATCAGTCACAACAGGCGCTCGTTATCATGATAGAGCTCCATCAGCATAAGCCTGATGATGCGCTCATTATTTACAACTTGGCCTTGGTTTTGATGCACCTGATGCGTTATGACGATGCGATCAGATGTTTTCAACGGGCACAGGAATTGGTGCCTGAAAATGTTGATTTCCTCATGAATTTGGGATTGGCATATTATAAAAACCGTGATTTTGAACACGCCAAGACAAGCTACCAAACGGCCGTCAAGCTAGCGCCAAAACATGCAGATGCACGCTTTGCTGTTGCGTGGACGCTGCAAGCTGAAGGTCGTATTGCTGAAGCAATGTCAGCCTACGAAAAGGTATTTGAGCTTGAGCCTGCTCATACCACGACATTGAGTAATATGATTTTTATTAATCACTATCTGTATCCATTTGATTTAAATGCACAAATTAAATTGGTTCAGCGCTTTGGAAGCGTGTTGAATGTGGCAGATATTCAGTATAAACATAAGCAATTACAGCCTCATTCACCGCTTAGAGTTGGATTTGTCTCATCCGATTTCTGCGATCACCCCGTGGGCTATTTTCTCTACAGCACCATTGAGCAAATTTGTCTCGATCCCGAGCTTCGTCGTCAGTTAACGCTGGTGGCTTATTCGAACGAATCAAAAGAAGATGAATATACTCAAAAACTCCGTAATCGTTTTGATTTATGGCGGCGTGTGGATGAGTGGAGTGATGAGCATCTGTTTGAGCAGATTAAGCAAGACAAGATCGATATTTTGATCGATTTATCCGGGCATACTCAAGGTCATCGCCTGTCTGTTTTTGCAAAAAAACCAGCACCATTACAAGTCGGGTGGATTGGATATTGGGGATCGACTGGGTTAGCCGCTATGGATTATGTGCTGGCGGATCCTGTGAGTGTGCCAGTCGATGAGGAGCGTTGGTTTGTCGAAAAAGTTTGGCGACTGCCGCATTTGCGCTATTGCTTTTCGATTCCTCCAAAAGCGCTAGAGGTTGGTTTATTACCGTGTATTCAGAGTCGCCATATCACGTTTGGCTGTTATCAGAACTTAATTAAAATCAATGATGACGTGTTGAGGCTGTGGTCACGTATTTTAACGGCTTGTCCTGAGGCTTTTCTGAGAGTTCAGGCGCATGATTTCATAAAGCAATCATCAAAAGATCGTTTTATTGAACGCCTGAATCTAGCCGGTTTGGATCTTAATCGCGTGAAGTTAGTGGGTGGTATGACGATCGAGGAATATTTGGCGTCGCATTCAGAAGTCGATATATTGTTGGATACTTTCCCATATCCAGGTGGAACAACGACGGCAGAGGCGTTGTGGATGGGTGTGCCGACACTAACCCTATCATCCACGGGGATGTTGGGTCGACAAGGTGAAGCCCTGATGGTGAATGCTGGTTTACCTGATTGGGTCGCGTATAGCGAAGAAGAATATGTACAAAAGGCAATTGATTGGGGAAATGCAGATTTAGCACAACGTCAAGTGCTTGCCAAACTTCGGTCTGACATGCGAGAACAGGTCAAAGAAAGTCCTGTATTTAATGCTAAACAATTTGCGGGCGAATTTGTCGATTCACTGTATGGGATGTGGCGTGAAAAAATTAAGTTATAAAAAGTCTAAATTTTACTGACTGAAGAGATTTGAGGTAAAAGCGGATGATCAGTTTATGCGTGTCGTATTGAATTAATCAATATCTTCAGTCGAGCTCATATTTGCCGTCAGTGCCGCCCGTAATTTTGATTGAGTATTTTTTTTCGGCCCAACTGAGGTCGGTTGTGATGCTGGGCTTGAAGTCGTTGTGCTGGTGACTGTTTTAGCTGGTTTGCTATGAGTACCCGTCATGACTGATGGGGTCTGCACTGCGATGAGGTTGAGTGCACTACCCATAGTCATGACGACTTTGAGCAATGCTGTATCTTGCAAGTCGATGCTGGAACCGTTACTGCGAACGGGCTTAGCTTCAGCAGTTGGAATACTAATATCAGGTGTGATACCGATACCTTCGATCATTCGACCATTGGGTGTGAAATAGCGAGAAACAGTCATTTTAATGGCACGCCCCTGACCAATCGGCCAGACTTTTTGTACTGAACCTTTGCCGTAGCTGGTCGTACCATAAATAGTTGCTCGTTGATGATCGCGCAGTGCGGCGCTCAATACTTCAGCCGCAGATGCAGAGTAGTGATTAATCAGAATTGAAACCGGGATGTTGGGGTAACGCTCAGGAGTAATCACTCGGTAGTATTTTTCAGGTTCTCCGCGCCCTTGCGTATACACAATTAATCCGTCATTTAAGAAAAAATTCGCCACTTCAATTGCTGAACTGAGTAAGCCGCCTGGATTGTCGCGTAAATCAAGCACGATTCCTTTAAGTTTGCCTGTTTTATAGAGCGGGTCTAACGCGTCGGTAATTTGTGTGCCCGTCTGCGTTTGGAATGCTCTGATTTGTATCGCCGCGATTCCATTCTGTTGAACCAATGCTTTGACCGCATTATCTTCTGGAATAGCCAGTAAGACCCGAACGTCACGCGTATGCTTACCTGCCTGCATGACCGATAATTTAACCACGCTATTTCGTGGACCACGCAGCATCTGTTCAATATCGCCTTGGCTGAGTAACTTAACGCTTTTGCCATCAATTTTGAGCAAAATATCCCCAATCAAAATACCAGCCTTTGCCGCAGGTGACCCTTTTGGAACGCTGGTAATTTGCCATTGCGCTGCATTTTGTACACCGACAGGAGTGATTTTATCGTCAGCGTTTGATAGATCAGGTGATCCAGCACCGATTGCTTGTATAACAAGACCCGTTTGTCCTACTTCTCCATCGGTAAAATCGACAATGGCATCATAGGTTTGTGCGTCGAGATAATCTGAATAAGGATCAAGTTTGTTCAGTAGACCACTGAGTGCATTATCAAACAACACATCATCGTTAACAGGTTCGACATAATTTAAGCGCACTTTTTCATAGACGTCGACAAAGCGGCGCATGGCGTCAATCGGTAAGGGGACTGCATCGGTGTTGGTATTATTGCTCGTTGGTATTGCATCGACCGCAGGCAATGGAATAGGTGTTTTTGAGTTGTTGGTTGCAGCAATACTACGTTGGGCCGCAATGGTTAAAATAATCACAGCTATCAGCAGTGCGAATGATTTTTTTGTGACTATGCGTTTATTGGAAATCTGGTGTGTAGTCCATTGTTGTTTAACGGGTAGAGATTGATCCTGTGTCGCGAATCTGGTCTTCATAAAACGAGTCTTGAAAAACAAAGTCATGTGCAGCACTCATACGAAGATGAAAAGGGATGTGATGCATCTTTAGTGGACATCACATCATCCAACGCCATTCAATATCTACACGTTCAACCAGCGATTTGAATAATTCAGTTAATCAATCGATTTAATCAGCAGTGTACGCCCTGTCATTTCGGTTGGAATGGGTAAATGCATTAACGTCAAAATGGTCGGTGCGATATCCGCAAGGATGCCACCTTCGCGCACGGTGACATGCTCAGTGCCGACATAAATTAGCGGAACATGTTCAGTGGTGTGCTGGGTGTGTACTTGACCACTGTCGTAGTCCATCATTTGTTCGACATTACCATGATCGGCGGTGATCAGCATATGCCCTTTAGCCTTAATGACCGCTTCACTCACACGACCTACACAAACATCTAACGCTTCTACCGCTTTTACGGCGGCACTAAAAATGCCTGTATGTCCGACCATATCGCCATTGGCAAAGTTCACAATCAACACATCATATTTGCCCGATTCAATCGCCGCAACGAGTTCATCAGTGACTTCAAACGCGCTCATTTCAGGTTTTAGATCGTAAGTTGCGACATCTGGCGATTTAATCAAAATGCGTTGCTCGCCTTCATACGGTTCTTCGCGACCACCGCTAAAGAAGAACGTCACATGCGCATATTTCTCTGTTTCGCTGATACGAAGTTGCGTTTTGCCTAGCGTCGATAAATACTCACCTAAAGAGTTATGCGTCTCTAATGGCATGTAGGCAACAGGCGCAGGAATCTTGGCAGAGTAGCGGGTGAGCATGACAAAGGCGCTGAGTTTCGGACGTACTTTGCGAGTAAACCCTGCAAAGTCATCTTCAACAAATGCGCGAGTAATTTCGCGTGCGCGATCAGCACGGAAATTCATAAAGACAACGCTATCATGATCTTGAATATGAACGGGTGCGCCAATTGAGGTAGGTTTGACGAATTCGTCATTTTCATCTGCAGCATAAGCGGCATCTAATCCCGCTTGCGCACTTTCTGCTTGGCGTGCTGAAACGCCTTCCGTGAGCAGTCGATATGCCAATTCAACGCGATCCCAGCGCTCATCTCGATCCATTGCGTAATAACGTCCACAGAGTGAAACGATACGGGCCGGTGTTGGTAATGATGCGAGCGCTTCTTCCATTTTGGCGAGCGATTTAGCGGCGCTGCGCGGTGGTGTGTCACGACCATCAAGGAACGCATGGACATAAACTGTTGCGCCACGTTTCGAGGCGAGTTCACACATTGCGATTAAATGACTTTCATGTGAATGTACACCACCATCAGACAGTAAACCGATGACATGCACAGCGGCGTTCTTTGCCAACGCAGCGTCAACTGCGGAAGTGAGGACTGGATGTTCGAAGAACAGGCCATCACGAATATCTTTGGTAATACGTGTAAAGTCTTGATAGAGCACGCGTCCTGAACCTAAGCTCATATGACCGACTTCAGAGTTGCCCATTTGCCCATCAGGTAAACCAACGTCTTCACCTGAACCCGAAATCAAACCGTGTGGATGTTTGGCTTTAATCGCATCTAAATTCGGCGTGTGTGCCGCCAAGATGGCGTTATCCGCAACTTCTTCCCGATGCCCAAACCCATCTAAAATCACCAACACATGCGGTATTTTTTTTGTTGTCGGCGTTTCGATCGGCTGAGGATTTTTTTCTGTAAACAGGGCATTGGTCGCAATGGTCATGGTTAGGCTCTATGAATATGCAAAATAGCAAAATATGCAATGAACAAAAAAGTCATCGTGTGATAATTTCACACGATGAAAATAAAATAATGGTTCATTTTACTCTAACATCCTTACCATAGTTCATAGAGTTGTAAATATTCCCTATAAACGATGGTCAGTCAGTTATCACAATTGAATCCGTCCAAAGCGTCTAAAAATCGATTGCTGCTTAGATGCATAAAAACTGCTAAAATACGTCATCTTTAATATCACCGAATCAAAGACCCATGACTCAAGCTGCTGCTAACTCATCCGCTGTTCCTACAATCAGCCAAGATCGTATCCTTATTTTGGACTTTGGTTCGCAATATAGCCAACTGATTGCGCGCCGTGTTCGCGAGGCGGGCGTGTACTCTGAGATGTACGCGTATGACATGGATGAAGCGGATATTCGCGCGTTTAACCCAAAAGGCATCATCCTGTCAGGTGGCCCAGAAAGCGTCACCGCGGATGCAAGTCCACGCGCGCCTGAAATTGTCTTCAACCTCGGTGTGCCTGTTTTAGGTATTTGCTACGGCATGCAAACCATGGCGGCGCAGTTGGGAGGTTCGGTTGAAAACGGCTTAGTGCATGAATTTGGTCGTGCTGATGTGACCATTCAAGCGGCAGATGCTTTGTTTGCGGGCATCGAAGATGAACCCAATAAACTGCATGTGTGGATGAGTCACGGTGATAAAGTAAATACACTGCCGCCACAGTTTGTCGTGAGTGCCAGCACGCCAACGTGTCCAATCGCTGCGATGAGTGATGTGTCCCGTCAATTTTTCGGTGTGCAATTCCACCCAGAAGTGACGCACACCAATCAAGGCGAAGCATTGTTAAAGCGCTTTGTACTGGATATTTGCGGCGCACGCGGTCTGTGGACACCAGAACATATTATTGACTTGCGTATCGAACAATTACGTCAACAAATCGGTTCAGAAAAAGTCCTGCTGGGTTTGTCAGGCGGTGTGGATTCTTCCGTGGTTGCGGCACTGTTGCACCGCGCAATTGGCGATCAACTGACTTGTGTGTTTGTGGACAATGGCTTACTTCGTCTCAATGAAGGCGACGACGTGATGACCATGTTTGCGGGCGATCACGGTATGAAAGTCATTCGCGCCAATGCTCAAGAACGTTTCCTGTCTGAACTGACTGGCGTCACTGACCCAGAAGCGAAACGCAAAATTATTGGTCGTGTGTTTATCGAAGTCTTTGCCGAAGAAGCGCGAAAATTAGACGGCGTTAAATTCTTGGCACAAGGTACCATTTACCCTGACGTCATTGAGTCTGCCGCAAGCAAACAAGGCAAAGCTCATGTAATCAAATCGCATCACAATGTGGGTGGTTTGCCTGATGATTTGGACTTTGATTTGGTCGAACCACTGCGCGATTTGTTTAAAGACGAAGTTCGCAAACTGGGCACAACCCTTGGTTTGCCTCACGCGATGATCTACCGTCATCCATTCCCAGGTCCAGGTTTGGGCGTGCGTATTTTGGGTGAAGTGAAACAAGAATATGCCGATATCCTGCGCCGTGCCGATGCGATTTTTATGGAAGAACTGCGTAGAAGTGGTTGGTACGACAAAACTGCACAAGCCTTCGCAGTATTCCAACCTGTTAAATCGGTTGGCGTGGTCGGTGATGGGCGTCGTTATGCATGGGTCATCGCGCTGCGCGCTGTTGAAACCGTGGACTTCATGACAGCGCGGTTTGCCCATCTGCCGTATGATTTGGTTGAGATTATTAGTAATCGCATCATGAACGAAATTGCTGAAGTCTCACGCGTT
>JACMMY010000033.1 GCA_014378805.1 Moraxellaceae bacterium | reverse complement strand
TGATCAGTTGCTGCGTCATAACGCATCGGATGGGTTAATCGCCCTTCATTCTCTAAAAAATGGTCGCTTTGTTGTTTTAACCAAGTGACCGAATGAACTGCAAAAAATTCGTTGGTGACTCGCTTACTTGTTGCCTCAAACGCGACTGCTTTAGCGCCATTTTCGCAATATTCAAAGGTTGAAGTAGGTTCTTTGTCTGGCCATGCACAACCAGGACAATCAAATCCAGTGGGTTGATTGACATGTAATAACGTAATCGCACCTTTAACCGTTATTCCCTGATGTCTCAGGTTTTTAGCAACGCTTTTGAGCGCATCCCATCCGCCAGCCGCGCCTGAATATTTTTTAATTTTTTCATCTGACACGATATGGATACTCCAGCAATAGATGGGTTAAATGCTTAAATGTATCGTAACTATTCCGAATGAATTTGTCGATACAAACCAGGTGTAACACCCGTCCATTTTTTGAAGGCACGATGAAAGGTACTTGTTTCACTAAATCCAACTTTTTCTGCAACTTCATCCAAGGTCAGGTGAGGGGATGCGAGCAAGTGAATTGCGGTATCACGTCGTATGTCGTCTTTAACACCTTGATAACTTTTTCCTTCTGCCGCTAAACGTCGACGCAACGTTTGTGGGGATAAATAAAGTTGTGACGCCACATCATTTAAGGTGGGCATTTCGCCGCCGATATGAGTTTTAAGCAATTCTCGAATGCGTGATGTAAGCGAATTGGTATTTTTAAATTTAACCAACAATTTCGCAGGAGCTGTTTTCAAAAACTCTGCCAACGTATCTTCAGTTTGGCGAATTGGCAATGACAAGTAGTCAGACGCAAAACTAATTTCGGTATACGTTGCGTCGTAAATCATGACCGGGGCGTAAAACAGCGCGTCATATTCATCTGCATGAATTGGTTTTGGGTATCCAAACTTTGCGCGTTCAAGCGGAATACGTCGACCAATCAACCAGCTCGATAAACCGTGCCAAACCATCAGCATACTTTCAGTGATAAAATGATCCAAATCACGATCTAAAGGTGCATTAACCCGTAAACGCGCTTCATGTAAATCGTGAGAAATACTCATCGACCAATCTGTACCAAATAAACTATAAAATAGTTGCCCACGTTCAAGCGCCTTACCCAGCGTTCCCGCATGAATAATCAGCTGACACATCGTTGCGAACGTTCCCAATCGGCGTGGGGTATTATCAAATCCTAAATGCTCATCCTGAGTCGCCAACCACATGATTTGTGCAAAACGCGTATATTGTTCAGGAGAAACGCGTGCTTTTGGCTGTGAAAGGAGTGAAGGTTCAATCCCTGCTCGACTCACTAGACTTTCAATATCCATATTTAGGCGTCTTGCGCCGTGTAATGCAGCATTTACATAATGAATTGAAATAGTTTTGCGATTCATACCGTACTCTTTTTTGGAAAATGAACGTCTGGTGACTCATATATAACAAAATCAAATGAATCTGAACGAGCGATCACTGAGCATAATGTTTATTTATACCAATTGCCATGAGCATAATTATCATTGTAACCATGTTTAACAGTGTAATAGTCTGGACTTTTGGCTTAGATTGCCGCTTTGGTTTGCCGAAAAATACATTTAATGAATGGAATATGTTTATGAGCAGCACCGCGAATGCGTTACTTTCTGGTTTAAAAATTCTCGATTTTTCAACACTACTTCCAGGGCCTTTTGCAACATTAATGCTGGCTGATATGGGCGCGGATGTGATTCATATCGAATCACCAAGTCGTATGGATTTAGTGCGGATCATGCCTCCATATGCAGATGGTCAGGCGACCGCTCATGCTTATCTCAATCGAAATAAACGTTCAGTTGCAATGGATCTTAAAGACCCTGCAAATATCAATAAAATAAAGCAATTACTCTCAGAGTACGACATTATTGTTGAGCAGTTTAGACCGAATGTCATGGCACGTTTGGGTCTAGATTATGCAACATTAAGTAAGATCAATCCGCGTTTAATCTACTGTTCAATAACAGGTTATGGTCAAACAGGGAGTCATAAAGATCGGGCAGGACATGATATTAATTACATTGCTTTGTCTGGTATTGCTGGTCATAGCGGTCGCGTCAACGGCTTACCGCCAGCAATGGGCATTCAAATTGCCGATGTGGCTGGAGGTTCATTGCACAGTGTGATTGGGATCTTGGCGGCTGTTATAGAACGACACACAAGCGGATTGGGTCAGCATATTGATATTTCGATGACTGATTGCGCGTTTAGTTTGAACACGATGGCGGGTGCTGCACAAGTGGCGGGCTTCGAACCGCAAGGGCCTGAACAAGGGATGTTGAATGGCGCAACATTTTAT
>JACMMY010000032.1 GCA_014378805.1 Moraxellaceae bacterium | reverse complement strand
GCTTTAGAATATTTGGGTGCTGAGGTAGCGGAGCATCTTTCTAATTTGTCATGTGCCCAGCAAAAGTATGAATTTGCACATGCTTGGAGTGCGTTTGAGGCCCGCTTAAAATGCCAAAAAAAAGGTTTATCTGAGTGGACTGCGTTAAGCGCATTGCTACTCAATACTCTTAGTATCCAATCCTTAAATTTGCCAAACGATTACGTTGGAACAGTCGCAATTTCAGATTAAACATCCATGGATTATGTTTTAGAGAGGGTATCTTATTGCAGATTACAACAGTGCAGTTGGCTAAAGATTGTGTTTAAAATACTTTAAAACTGTTTATGCGTTCTGTCCTAGATTCTAATAGACTGGTCGCGGTTGTTACCACAGTATTCGCATAAGTATGAGGTGTTGAAAGAAGATAATTGGCGTCCCCACGGGGAGAGAAAGCATCTAGGTATCTAGCGGATCTGGAAGCCTTTAATTATAAGGCTTACAGCCAATTTATCTCTGTCGAAACGTTGTCGAATTCAGTGACACCAACAGTGACACTTAGTCCTTAAAATTTTGTAAATCTATTATACTAAATTCCAAAGCAGTCGTTGAGAAATATTGATTAGTTAGATGAGAAAGGTCTCAAATCGGCCAAAAGCAGTTATACGTAAATTAAGGCTAATCGTCAGCAAAGGGGAACAAACCAGCCGCATAGGTTTGCAGTGTCAAGAGTGCAATCAGCCAAAAGCCGCCACTCCAAATTAGCTTCAATTCTCATTAACGGGAGCAGGCAAATATCTTTGGCATATTTCAAAATCCTTACTCGCAAAGATGCTAAGAGGTGCGAAATTCAGGGGCAAGGTCAGTTTACCCCTCGATAGATAAAAAGACAAAAGGCTTACAGTCGTTAAACTGTAAGCCTTTGTTTTTATTGGTGCGCCCGAGACGATGGAAGTGGGCACTGGATCGAGGTTGTTTTACTATCCTGAAAGGCAGAAATTGGTCAAAAGTGATCGATGAATAATCACTTCTCAACGAATGCACGCTCTATTACATAATCACCTGGGTCACCTATACGAGGTGAAACTTTAAAGCCTAAGTTATCGAGTAAGGTTTCAGTGTCAGCCAGCATTTGTGGGCTGCCACAAATCATAGCTCTATCATCTGTTGGGTTTAGTGGCGGCAGTCCGATATCATCGAATAGTTTACCTGTGTTGATCAGATCGGTCAGACGGCCTTGGTTGCGAAATGGCTCTCTGGTGACTGTGGGGTAATAAATCAATTTATTACGAACTTCTTCACCAAAAAACTCATTGTTTGGTAGTTCTTTTTCAATAAAGTCTGCATATGCAAGCTCACTTAAGTTACGCACACCATGTATCAATACCACTTTCTCAAAGCGATCATAGACTTCTATGTCCTGAATCAAGCTCATGAATGGGGCTAGGCCAGTGCCAGTAGATAGTAAATAAAGATTCTTGGCAGGTTTCAAGTCATGAATGACCAATGTGCCAGTAGGCTTCTTACTAACCAATAACTCATCACCTGCTTGCAGATGTTGCAGGCGTGACGTTAGTGGTCCATTTGGCACTTTAATACTAAAGAACTCCAGATGCTCTTCATAATTTGGACTGGCGATACTGTAGGCGCGCGTAAGCGGCCTTCCATCAACTTCAAGTCCAATCATGACGAATTGCCCATTCTCAAAGCGTAATCCTGGATCACGGGTAGTCTTAAAACTAAATAAGCTGTCATTCCAATGATGGACACTTAGTACACGTTCAGATGAATATTTACTCATGATTAATTTTCTTTTTTTTAGTTATTAAATAGCGGCTGTAAGTGCAGGAATCACTTCAAATAAATCTGCCACCAGTCCATAGTCAGCGACCTGGAAAATCGGCGCATCTGGATCTTGATTGATCGCAACCACAATCCTGCTGTCTTTCATACCATAGGTATGTTGTACCGCACCAGATACACCAACGGCGATATAAAGCTCAGGTGCAACCACTATGCCAGTCTGACCAACTTGAATGTCATTCGGTGCAAATCCTGCATCCACGGCTGCGCGGGTGGCGCCTAGCGCTGCGCCTAGCTTGGCAGCTAATGGTGATAATACTTGCTCAAACTTTTCGGCACTGCCTAAAGACCGGCCGCCGCAAATGACTACTTTCGCAAAGCTTAAAGCTGGACGATCTGATTGGCTGCGTGTTTCTGATAACCAACGGGCATGATGTTGTGATGCTGGCGCGTCAATTGAATGAATTTCAGCTTTGTTCTCAATACTACCAGCTGCTGTATAGTTACTACCGTGTATCGTTAACACCTGAATAGCATCAGTACTTTGAATGTTGGTGTAAACGTTTCCAGCATAGATAGCGCGTACATAGGTATTATCAGCCTGAATCTCCAACACATCTGAAATCATCGCGACATCAAGCAATGCTGCGGCACGCGGTAATATGTTGCGGCTAAATGACGAATGCGCAGACAATATCACCTGATATTCATTGCCTATAGTAGCAATCAATTTGGCTACATCTTCAGCCAGTGGGTGGGCTAGATGAGAAGTATCAGCGCAAATAACACGGCTCACGCCTGCCATTGAAGCTGCTTGTTCTGAAATGTTAGTGATGTTGTTTCCTACGACTAAAATCTCAATCGGTATATTCCAGAACTGTGCAGCAGTGACAGCTTGATAGGCTGATTGACTTAATACTTTGCCATTGTGCTCGGCCAATATTAGCGTTTTCATAGCGGAACTCCTTCATGAGCGCGTAATTTTTCGAGTAGCTCTGTGACGCTACCGACCTTAATGCCAGCTTTTCTGGCAGGCGGTTCGGTCACTTTTATAAGCTTGATGCGCGATGCTGTATCGATACCTAGTTCAGCCGAACTTGTGGTTTCTATGGTTTTTTTTCTGGCCATCATCAAATTAGGTAGTTTTACAAAGCGCGGTTCGTTCAGGCGCAAGTCTGCGGTAATCACTGCAGGAAGCGCTAACGCTAACGTTTCAGTGCCACCATCAACTTCACGGGTCACAATAATTTCATGCCCCTTCACTTCTAAGGCTGAGGCAAAGGTGCCTTGTGGGTAATCTAGTAGCGCCGCCAGCATTTGACCGGCTTGTCCTGCATCATCATCAATGGCTTGTTTACCTAGCATAATCAGTTGAGGCT
>JACMMY010000031.1 GCA_014378805.1 Moraxellaceae bacterium | reverse complement strand
TTCCCAGAGTACGCCAACATCGGCTGCATTTGCTGCGACTTCTTCACCAAACACATGTGGATGGCGACGAACCAACTTCTGCGACAAGCTTTCTGCAATATCAAAGAAGTCAAAATGCCCTTGTTCGGCAAACATTTCCGCTTGAAAAACGACTTGCAACAACAAATCGCCTAGCTCATCACGAATATGATCGATATTGCCCGTTTGCACGGCAGCTTCGACTTCATACGCTTCTTCGATGGCATAACGCGTTAAGCTGATCGGCGTCTGTGCTTGATCCCATGGACAGTCGGCACGCAAGCGAGTCATGATGTCGAGGAGTTTAATCAGCGGTGCGGTTTTGGTCATTTTTGCAGTCATATTTTATGTAGGCGATAAGAAGAATGATCAGGATAAAATTTAAACGATACTGTTTTGGGTTAAGCTTTAGCGAGTGTCTTTTATAGATCTGAAACGTTGGGTTAATCGGTACTATTAGATCGAAGTTGAGGATGATTTTCCACTGCTTATTGTTGGCAATATATAAGAAAAAATGCGCATTGCGACAGATTGTTCGGAATCATTTTTTATGAATTGACATCCAATCGGAAAACAGTTGATAAGACGCTTGTGATTAACTTGATTTAAATAAAGACTTTTTGTTCATGAATTACCTGTTTACTTAAAAAGAACTATAAATAAGCTGTATTTAGGTCGATTTATATATTCATATAATTCATTTTTTATGCTACAAAACAGCATATCTCGATCAGCACTCTATTTTTGATATGCATTTGATTCGCGTATCTGGTTATTTTTAAAGTTTTACCAAGCAGAACATACATGATAACCGCGCCGCCAGACCGCGATCTTGAACTCAATCAAGCTCGTGTTCAGCCTATATTTTCTTCAAGTTCAGCGACTTCGGCTACAGATCGAAGCAGCTTATCGAACTTGAGCGAAGTCTTGCGCGCGACACTTGAAGAATATCTTCTTGAGGCTCAAATTACTCAGGTGATGGCAGCGTGTGCGTTTGCTGAACTTGCGCATCTCGGTGTGGTGCGTAAAAGTGGAGAGCCTTACATCGTTCATCCAATTGCCGTCGCGGAAATTTTAGGGCGAATGCGACTGGATACCGAAAGCTTAGTGGCTGCTTTGTTGCATGATGTCATCGAAGACACCGAAATTAGTAAAGAAGAAATTATTCAACGCTTTGGACAAATCGTTGCCGATTTAGTGGACGGACTCACTAAGCTCACCGTGTCTAATAATAAAAATGATAATAAAGCTGCCACATTGCGCAAAATTCTAATCGCGACGCTGAATGATCCGCGTGTGATTGTGATTAAACTGGCTGATCGTTTGCATAACATGTCTACGCTTTCTGCGCTTAAACCAAATCGACGCCAAGAAATTGCCTCTGAAACACTCAATATTTTTGTTCCGATTGCGCGTTTGGTTGGCGTCAATGACATCGCCGATCAACTCGAACTCTATTGTTATCAAAACCTAGAGCCAGAGCTGTTTACTCGATTGCACCTCGAGCTTGAAGGTCATTATGATGAACGTCTTCTGGCCCGGCAGCATTGGGCTGATGCGATTGAACATTTTATTATCACCAATGGGCTGCATGGCAGACCTAAGTCAATCAATAACGACATCATGCTCTATCAGCGTTTCTTAAATGAACACACTGATCTGCATACCTTATTGCACACCCATGCGTATGAGATTGAGCTTGAATCGATTGCTGAATGTGATCAATTGGCCAATGTGGTGCGTGATCACTTTATATGGTCGCAATTGACTGACCATATTCGTAATCCGTTGCCGGGTGGTAATCAGGCATTGCTCTTGTCTATTAGTGATGAGCGAGGCCGACTCGACATTACCTTGCGCACGCGGCTGATGCGTGAAACCGCACAGCTCGGTGTGGTGTTGGGCGAAACGGGGTTGCAATCTTCGCGTTCCGCGATCCAAGCCTCACTGCGTAATTTGGGCGAGTTAATTGATAAAGATTGCGCAACGAATACGTTTGATGCGCTACTCGATTATCTGCATCGTGAAAAAATCTCGGTCTATACCAAAGACGGGGATTTACATGAGTTACCGCAAGGTGCGACGGCAGTTGATTTTGCATATGCAGCAAGTTTGTATTTAGGCAATCATGCGGTCGCGGCAAAAGTAGATGGCGTGGCTTGTCCGCTTGCAACACCATTGGTGAGTGGTCAAAAAGTCGAAATCATTACCGATGATTTAGCGACGCCGAATCCAGATTGGTTGGGTTTTGTGAATACGGGCAAGGCGCGACGAGCAATTCAACATGTGTTAAAAACCTCGAATCCAACGGACCGATTGACGCTTGGTCAGCAAGCCTTAAATCGAGCGTTACAGTTCTATCAACTGGATGTGCGCGATTTATCAGACCAAGATTGGCATGATGTGTTGGCGTGGCAGAAGCTGAAAACGAAAGCGCAGTTATTTGAAAAAATTGCAGTGGGGGCGTTATTGCCGCAGTTGGTTGCAACGCGGTTGTTGTCGCAATTATCCAAGCTCAAACCGTCTACAGATGCGAAGTCTCAACTTCAAGCCTTGAATCAATCGAATAACCTGATTGCAGGAACCGATGGTTTGGATGTGCGTTATGCACCCTGCTGCGTGCCTATTTTGGGTGATCCAATAGACGGTCATTTGACGCGACGTGGCTTGGTTGTCCATCGAAGTCGTTGTCGTAATCTCATTCATGAATTAAATCGCCATCCTGAAAATGTGGTTCATCTGCACTGGCAAGATTCTACCGATACTGATCCACGTTTTCCTGCGCATCTTAAAATCGACCGAGCGCTGACAGACGATGAAAGTACTGAGCTCATTTATCTGATTCGTCACTTCCAAGGCGGCGTTGAACGCTTAGAAAGTCATGAAGATTCCAGTAATTTGTCAGTGTTGGTGCGTGACCGTAATCATTTAGCACGTTTGATTCAAGAAATGCGCATTCTGCTCGATTTTCCAAGTGTGACGCGGTTTGGGGTTTGATTTTTATCTCAGAGCGTTTTCATAGGTAGCATAAATAATAGGAAATATATTTAAGTGAATGTAGAACGTCTTAATGGATTAAATTATGAAGAAGCGCAACTGCATATAGAGGAAATTGATCACGAATGCGTGGAAAAATATAACAAGCGAAGGTTGGAAAATTCTACATATAAACTTCAAGTTAATATGAGACCTTGTCCGTTTGAGGGTGATATCAAAAATAGCCGTGTAATTCTTTTGTTGGCAAATCCTGGTTATGATGATTCATCAAGTATTAATGATCACCACCGCAATGTTTCATACTCTGAATGGCCGTTTTTTGGATTACATGATGAGTCACCTTCAGGCATGAGAGATTGGTGGCGACTTCGTTTAGATAGATTACGGCAAAATCTCAGCGTGGACTGGCAATTTATGTCAAAAAATATAGCCGCGATTCAAATGAACCCTTGGGCAAGTACTAAATTTGATAGTAGTGCTAAATTAGCTAGTAGAGACTTTATGTTTGAAATTGCTCGAGATTGTGCAAAGAGAGACGCACTTTTTGTTGTTATGAGAGCTCGAAAACATTGGGATTCAGCACTTAAAGGTTATGAGGATAATCTAATTTATACTAATAGTTGCCGGTGCTCATATCTCACAGAGGGGAACTTGCGAAAAGAAGATTGGTCTAGAATTATTAAATCAATTAGTTAGATAGAGTGTTTCGTAAAGTACATTCGCATATATGTCTACTCTTGTTGAAACAAATATTTGCTGTAAAGCTTTCCACCTTATACTCCCTAAACCCATATATTAAAAAGACATTGATTACACTCATGACCTCTCTGATTCCGCTTCCAGAACGTATCCGTCCCCGCCGTTTATCTGATGTCATCGGGCAAACTCATTTGCTCGGTGAAAAAGGTCCTGTGCGTCAAGCCGTTGATCAGGGGCGCTTGCCGTCGATTATTTTTTGGGGTCCACCGGGTGTCGGCAAGACGACATTGGCGTTTTTACTTGCGGAAGCGGTGGATCGTCCGTTTATTAGTTTGTCGGCGATTAGCGCGGGTGTAAAAGATATTCGTGAGGTTTTAGGACAAGGTGGCGATGGGGGATTGCTTGCGCCGCCTGTGGTTTTTATTGATGAGATTCATCGTTTTAACAAGTCTCAACAAGATGCATTGCTCGCGGCAGTTGAGAAAGGCAAGATCACGCTCATTGGCGCAACGACTGAAAATCCATCGTTTGAGGTAAATTCCGCGCTGTTGTCACGTTGTCAGGTATATACCCTACACAGTTTAAGCCGTGATGAAATGATTGCGATCGTGCAACGTGCCTTAACCACAGACAGTGTTTTGAAAACGAGAAATATTGAACTGCGTGAACCAGATGCGTTGTTACAATTATCCGGTGGTGATGCGCGTAAATTGCTAAATTTGCTAGAGTTAATCGTTGATACGCATGCGGCGGATGCCGATATTGTTATTACCAATGATCTCGTCATCCAAAGCGCGCAGCAAAACATCGTGCGTTACGATAAGTCAGGCGATCAGCATTACGATATCGTTTCTGCGTTTATAAAGTCCATGCGCGGCAGTGATGCGGATGCTGCGTTATATTGGATGGCGCGAATGATTAAAGGCGGTGAAGACCCTGTATTTATCGCGCGAAGGATGTTGATTTTGGCGTCTGAAGATATTGGCAATGCTAATCCGAATGCGTTGTTACTCGCGGGGGAATGTTTCCGTGCCGTGCAGGCAATTGGTTATCCTGAATGTCGAATTATTCTAGGGCAAACCGTGGTGTATTTGGCGACGAGCGCGAAGAGTAACAGCACCTATTTAGCGATCAATGCGGCATTAGACTTAGCCGAGAAAACTGCAGATTTACCTGTGCCAATGCATTTGCGCAATGCGCCGACGCGATTAATGAAAGAGCAAGGTTATGGCGTGGGTTATAAATACGCCCATGATTTTGCTGGAAACTTCGTGCAGCAGCATTTCTTGCCTGAGAGTTTGCGCGGAACGGTTTTATATCAGTCTGGCGATAATCCGCGCGAGCGTGAGACAGCAAAATCGATGCAGGATAAGTGGAAAGGGTTTAAATAGTTTTTTTAAGTCGTTTTTTAAGTGACAGGTTACAAAAAGAGGTTTTAAATAAGGATTAAATAGAATGAAAAATATCCATTAGATTTGTTTTGCGTCTACTAATAAAAAGGATTTATGTGATGGACATACAATCTACAAAAATATTTAAACCGACTTCGCGGTCAATGTTTATTCGATTCGCAATTGCGCTTATTGTGCTTGCCGCCATGATTTTGTTACTGCCTTTTGATGAACTCATGGGCTTAGTTGCGATTCCTATCTTTTTTGTGCTGTTTTGCGTATTCAAGATGTTGACGGATGGCACTGAA
Source organism: Moraxellaceae bacterium (assembly GCA_014378805.1). Lineage (GTDB taxonomy): Bacteria > Pseudomonadota > Gammaproteobacteria > Pseudomonadales > Moraxellaceae > Aquirhabdus. Next base: position 4,297 of record JACMMY010000031.1, on the reverse strand, counting down.
GAAATCGCAGTCGCAACCAGCGTGATCGAACAGCGAATGATGGCAAAAAGACAAAAAATTCAACTTCATTCGATTCAATACATTCGAGCATACTCGCATTTTGGAACACATTATCTGGTGATTGAAACTGACCAAAAAGCCTATAAATTGGGTGGTTTTTTATCGAGGGATCAAAAAAAAGATATCGTGAATCATGTTCTTGAGCATGTACGCGTGAGTTATCCAGAAAATTATTTCTATTTAAAAAAGAAAGTAGATCGGTTTTGATGCGGTTTTTTGAATCACTTGTTTTTATTCTCTTTAGGTTTAATTAAAAATGGTTGTTGATTCAAGACGGATATTTCAGACCGCGTGCTATGAGAATTTAGCATCATCTGTGTTGGGCGCTACTTCCGTGTGGTTGTATTTTGTTGTGCAGTCTTCATTTACTATTCCTGTAGAAGAATGGCTACGCTATGGCATGCCGTGCATTTTTGGCATCGCCTTGATGGTGTTTTTATACAACGTTTTTATTCGTCAAAAAATAATAGTGACTTCTGATACGCTCATTATTACCAGTGCGTGTGAGCGACTGTTAATTCCATTAAAATGATTAAAACAGACTTTGGAATCTTTGTTGTAAGAGTACAATCAAATCAGAAAATCCGTTTGAGGGATGATGGTATGTCTAAAAAAAAACTAAATGAGATTAAAGCGTTCGTACTTAAGGAAATTCGTATCCATCATCCTGAACATTTTAAGTTAATTAATTTGCCCAAACATGAAGTCGAGGATTTTTGGCGTCAGTAATTTTTGAAAAAAACATGTAGGGTCCTTTTGTCATTGTGATTTAGAAACTCTCATCCAACTCACCAAAAAAATCATTTAAAACGTGTCATTGCACACAATTGGTATTGCCTCTGTCACATAAAAAGGTTTTCATAGGACGAGAGATACGGACAATCAAAAAATCAGTCAAGAGACCACGCCATGCCCTTTTACAACGACCCAGACGCTTTAGAAACCCAAGAATGGCAGGATGCCTTCGATGCCGTGATTAAAAATGCAGGTACAGAACGAGCTGCATTTTTGCTGAAAACCTTGTTTGAACAGGCGATGTGTCGTCATGTGTCGATTCAGCGGTTTAATACGGGTTATGTGAATACCATTCCGACCGATGAAGAACCTAGCATCCCGGGTGATGCGCATATGGAGCGTCGTATTCGTGCGTTGATTCGTTGGAACGCATTGGCGATGGTGTTGCGCGCAAATAAGCATGATGATTTAGGCGGTCATTTGGCGACGTTTGCGTCGTCGGCGACATTGTATGACGTGGGTTTTAACCATGTGTTTCGTGCTGCCAATGATCACTTTGGCGGAGACATGATTTATTACCAAGGTCACTCTGCACCGGGGATCTATGCGCGGTCTTATTTGGAAGGGCGCTTAAGCGATGAACAAGTGCAAAACTTCCGCCGTGAAGTCGGTGGCAAAGGCTTATCCAGTTATCCACATCCTTATCTGATGCCTGATTATTGGCAATTTCCAACTGTTTCCATGGGTCTCGGTCCGATCATGTCGATCTATCAGGCGCATGTGCAAAAGTATTTAACAAACCGTGGTTTACTCGAAGAACAAAATCGTAAAGTCTGGGCGTTTCTCGGTGATGGAGAAATGGATGAGCCAGAAAGTTTGGGCGCGATTGGGCTGGCTGGGCGTGAGAAGCTGGATAATTTGATTTGGGTGATTAACTGTAATTTGCAACGTCTCGATGGACCTGTCCGTGGAAATGGCAAGATTATTCAAGAATTGGAATCGAGTTTCCGTGGTGCAGGTTGGCGCGTGATTAAAGTGATTTGGGGACGTCGTTGGGATGCATTGCTTGCACGTGATGTGACGGGCGCACTCAAGCAACGCATGGAAGAAGCGGTTGATGGAGAATATCAAGCGTTTGAGGCGCATGGCGGTGCGTATGCGCGTGAGCATTTCTTTGGTAAATATCCAGAGCTTGCTGAAATGGTCGCGGGAATGTCTGATGAGGAAATTGATGATTTGAATCGCGGTGGTCATGATCCTGTGAAAGTCTACGCCGCGTATGATTCAGCGATGAAAACTAAAGGTCAGCCCGTCGTGATTTTGGCAAAAACGGTCAAAGGTTATGGGTTGTCTGATGCGGTGCAAAGTGCCAATAAGAGCCATCAGATCAAGAAAATGGGCATGCCATCTCTGCAATATTTCCGTGATCGTTTCGATTTGCCGTTTAGCGATGAAGAACTTGAAAAACTGCCGTTTTATCGTCCTGCGCCAGATTCAACAGAAATACGTTATTTGAATGCGCGTCGTGAGGCACTTGGTGGCACATTACCTGCGCGTCGTAGTGGACATATTCCACTGACAACGCCAGTGCTCGATGATTTCAAAGTCGTACTGAATGGTTCAGGTGAAAAAGAACAATCGACCACAATGGTCATGGTACGGATTATCTCTATTTTACTGAAAAATAAAGAAATTGGTTCGCGTGTCGTACCGATTGTGCCTGATGAAGCGCGTACTTTTGGCTTAGAAGGGATGTTCCGTCAATTAGGGATTTACTCGGCAGTGGGTCAGTTGTATACGCCTGAAGACAATGAACAATTGATGAATTATCGCGAAGATAAAACAGGGCACATGCTAGAAGAAGGCATTAACGAAGCGGGTGCGTTGTCCGCATGGATTGCGCTGGGCACGAGTTACTCGACCAATGCCTTACCCATGATTCCGATGTATATGTTTTATTCGATGTTTGGTTTTCAGCGTGTCGGTGATTTGATTTGGGCGGCGGGTGATTGTCAGGCGCAAGGCTTCTTGCTTGGCGCGACGGCTGGACGGACGACGCTGAATGGCGAAGGTTTACAGCATCAAGATGGGCATTCACATGTGCTGGCTGCAACCGTACCGAATTGTGTCAGCTACGATCCATGTTTTGGTTATGAGCTTGCGGTCATTGTGCAAGATGGTTTGCGCCGTATGTATCAAGAAGGCGAGCGCATTCAGTATTACCTCACCATTATGAATGAAAACTACACCCATCCTGCGATACCAGAAGGCGTAGAAAAAGGCATTCGTAAAGGCCTATATCTGTTCCAACAGGAAGAAGACGCAACTGTGCAATTGATTGGTTCAGGTGTGATTTTGCGTGAAGTGATTAAAGCCGCAAAACTCTTGAAAGATGAATACGGCATCCATGCCAATGTCTGGAGCGCGACCAGTTTCAATGAGTTGGCGCGCGATGGCATGGCGGCGGATTACCATAATCGCTTGCATCCACATGATCCTGTACAGGTTTCTTGGGTTGCGCAGCAATTGGCGCCACATAAAGGCGTTGTCCTTGCGGCGACTGATCATATTCGTGCGTACAGCGAACAAATTCGCCAGTTTTTGCCAGATCATCGTCCGTATGTGACGTTGGGAACGGATGGTTTTGGTCGTTCAGACACCCGTGAAAATCTACGTTCTTTCTTCGGTGTCGATGCGGCGAATATCGTGGTTGCTGTACTGAAATTGCTTGCGGATGAAGATGAGATTGATGTGCGGATGGTGAAAGATGCGATTTCAACATTTGAGTTAGAAACTGACTTGCCGCCGCCATGGCTACCGCAGCCGCATTTAGAAGAAAATCATGATGCGCCTGCGCCTAAAATTCCTGCACAAGTTGCGCCGCTGGAAGGCATTGAGGCTGATATTGAAGATGATGCACCCGTTAAGCCTAAGCCAGAAGATGTCGCGGACGTGCCTGCATTTGCCTCAGAGCCAGCATCACTTACACCAAATCAGGGAGTTTAATCATGGATATCAAAACCCCTGATCTGGGTGTAGAAAAAGCGGAAGTGTCTGAAATTTTGGTCAAAGTTGGCGATAAGGTGACTAAGAACCAAAGTCTCCTCGTGGTTGAATCAGCCAAAGCCAGCGTTGAAGTGCCAAGTCCAGTGGATGGCGTGATTGAGACAATTTTGGTCACGCAAGGACAAATGGTTCAAGAAGGCGTGGCGCTATTTACCGTGGCTGGTTCGGCAGAACAAGCAGAACCAGTCACAGCGCCCGCTGCTGAAAAAACTGAAGCCGAGCCAAAGCCTGCACCGCAAACTGAGACCATTACAAGCGACACTGCGCAGACATCACAAACCGTTGAGGTGCCTGATTTAGGGGTTGATCAAGCGGATGTCTCAGAGATTCTGGTCAAAGTCGGTGATGTGGTCGAGGTCGGGCAAAGCCTCCTTGTGGTTGAGTCTGCCAAAGCCAGTGTGGAAATCCCAAGTCCGTTTTCAGGTACCGTCGAAAG
>JACMMY010000030.1 GCA_014378805.1 Moraxellaceae bacterium | reverse complement strand
GGAGCCTAAATCATGCGTGATAAAATTCGCTTAGTTTCAAGTGCTGGTACTGGTTATTTCTATACCACTACTAAAAACAAACGCACTATGCCAGAAAAAATGGCGATCAAAAAATTTGATCCAACCATTCGCCAACACGTTATTTTCAACGAAGCAAAAATCAAATAATTTGATTCAATGCTAAAAAAAGACCTACACGTTGCTGTAGGTCTTTTTTTTTGCTTATTTCATTCCTCTCACGTTTTGATCCAGTTAAAGATATTAAACTGTAATTAACATCATTAAAAACACAAGTATTCCCATCAATGATATCGTCGTTTTTGTTATATTATTCACTACCACATTGATTCTACTCGACGTTATAGCGCAACGACTATGACAAAGATCGCTCTATAAAATTAAGTTTCTCATTTGATTCAATCACACTTTAAGATTGTCTCGCATTCATTGGAGTACAACATGCCACATGATGTTAGTTTGATTGTTCTCCTTGCCGTAGGTTTTGGCTTAGCCTTGATATTTGGCTATCTAGCAGTGCGATTACGCCTTCCTCCGCTCGTGGGTTATTTAATCGCAGGAATTATCATTAGTCCAAATACACCGGGCATGATTGCGGACATGCATCTCGCCAATCAGCTTGCTGAATTGGGCGTCATGTTTCTGATGTTTGGCGTGGGAATGCACTTCTCAATTCAAGACCTCATGTCCGTAAGACGCATAGCCATCCCGGGTGCAATTTTGCAAATTGCAGTCGCAACCCTCATGGGAATAGGTTTGTCGTCGCTGTGGGGCTGGAGTTTCGGTTCTGGATTGGTCTTTGGTCTTTGCTTATCCGTCGCAAGTACCGTCGTACTCTTACGCGCGCTTGATTCACGCGGACTCATGGGCTCAGTAAACGGTCGAATCGCCATCGGATGGCTGGTCGTTGAAGATTTAGTCATGGTGTTGGTACTGGTTTTACTACCGCCTATGGCCGTCATACTCGGTGGAGAGTCACCTCACACCACCTCGGGCAACACACAAAACATCTGGCTCACTGTAGGCATCACACTGGCGAAAGTGATTACGTTTATAGCGCTCATGCTCATCGTTGGACGACGCGTTTTTCCAAAGTTTTTATTGCTCGTTTCTCGTACAGGCTCACGTGAACTTTTCACGCTGTCCGTCGTCGCTGCCGCAGTTACGATTGCCTACGGTTCCTATGTGTTATTTGGCGTGTCCTTCGCGTTAGGCGCATTCTTTGCGGGCATGGTTGTGCGTGAATCAGACTTTAGTCATCGTGCTGAAGAAGAGACGCTCCCCTTAAGAGAAGTATTCTCGATTTTATTCTTTGTATCAGTGGGAATGTTGTTTAGCCCTTCTGTCTTAATCGAACATCCACTACAAGTTTTAGGCGTGGTGGCTGTCATTGTTATCGGTAAAACCATTGCAGCTATGGCACTGGTTCTGTTCTTCCGTTACCCGCTCAATACCGCACTGACGGTTGGTGCAAGTCTGGCACAAATTGGTGAATTTTCATTTATTCTTGCAAGTGTCGGGCTATCACTCAAGTTACTGACACTAGAAGGTCAAAACCTCATTTTGGCAGGTGCTTTAATCTCGATTAGCTTAAATACAGCAATCTTTGCGGCTATTGAGCCTGCGCAGCGTTGGATTCGCGCACGTTCGCATCTGGCACGTCGTTTGGAGCGTAGCGGTGATCCACTCTCTATGTTACCCATGAGTGTGAATAATGAATATTTGGATGGCCAAGTCGTGCTCATTGGTCACGGTGCTGTTGGACGTCGAATCGCGCATACGTTCAAAGAACAGAATATTCGCTATGTGGTCGTCGATGAAAATCGCGACATAATCGAGTCACTCCGAGCACAGAATATTCCTGCCGTGTCTGGCGATGCTTGCGAACCAGCAGTGCTGATTCAAGCACATATTGCTCAAGCCAGCTTATTGGTCATTTCTACTGCTGATGTATTTGATGTGCGTCGCATGGTTGAAATTTCACGGATATTGAACCCAAAAATCGAAGCAGTGATTTGCACAGAAAGTCCTGCTGAGGCAAAATTACTTGAGCAAGAAAATATTGGTAAAGTCTTTATGTCCAAGCAAACGCTGGCTGACACCATGACAGAGCATGTCTTCAATCGTCTCGGCAAAGAGCATCTGGTCAAGCTGTTGCATGAAACAGGAAGCCATCATTAACAAAATTAAATAGCTCATTGAGGCTGTAGAAATGTGCGGTGACACGTACAACACACTTCGACAAGCTCAGTGTTCTTAAGGTTGAGATAGAAATAAAAAACGACACTTAATCAGTGTCGTTTTTATGAACATTTTAGATACAACGGAAAAGAATTAGCTGTAATGCGCTGGGCACTCATCCATGACTTGAGCATGCCATTTTGCTGACTGCTGTTCCATCAATGCTGATAATGCCGCTTGAATCATTTGTTGACCAATGCCTTGTAGTGCATCACCCAGTGCTTCTTGGATTACATCAGAAAATTTAATCGTTACCAATGGCTCTTTTGAAGATTCTGTTCGATCCGCATTCATAGCACCTTCAGATGATAATGCAAGCAAATCAACAGCAACCTCGTCCGAAGCAGCATCTTCCTCTGCAAAACCAGCAGAGCGTAATTCAATCACACCCGCTTGCAACTGCACTAACTCGAGCACAGTTTCAGTTGGGATAAACATTTCAGTTTTACGAATAGCAGTCATCTCTGCACCTCAATCCATTTACTTTTCGGCACTCACCGAATCGTTTTGTTTTTAAACATCCTAATGCGTTACCTAAAACACTCTGTAATTTTCAGGTTCTTTTACATGTAACGCAACAATGCAGATATTTTCTGGATATTTCAAGATGTGATATGAGTTTTTTACCAATTATTTTCATATTTTTGTCAAATAATTGGTAAAAACCCTAGAATTCGACCATTTCGTTGCGGAAACCATCAATAAGTGACACCAATTCATGATGCCATTCACGCAAAATCTGGATGTCTGGCAACCAAGCCAATGGGCTATGAGTGACTTTAATAATGAGATTTGAGGATGATTGTTCATCATCAAAAGTTGGCTCAGGTGGCTCTGGCGCATAGGTGCAAGATGCGAATGCACGATTCAATTCGGCGATAAAGCCTGATTTTGCCAGTTGCTCCATGATGGCGATTTCTGGAGACACTTGCCCACGTAATGCCATTTTTTCTTTGACACTGGCAAAGGTCGGATGACGGTCAGTCAGTTTGTAATAACGCACCAACTCTTGTAAGAAAGCCAATAAAGCACCATGCAAATGAAACACCGCAGCCTCACGCGAAGCCTGTGCAATTTGTGAGTTCTCCGCTTTATCCGCTTGTAGCGTCGACAGACGTGCAAAATAAAGTTTTTGATTGGTACGGTCAGCATGATAACGAGCAACGCGAGACATAAGCAATTTTCCAGTATAAAACGACATTAGATCAAAACAACACAAAACCGATTCTACAAAAGCAATGTACCGCCTCCCAATACATGGTGGCGGTACATAAAAATCAAAGGCCAATCAAACAACAATTAAAATAATGATTAAGCTTCAACCCACTTTCCATCGGTATAGACCATTGACCATTTAGTAGGCTTGCCATCATTTTCTGAGGACACATATTGACTTGCACTCTTACGGCTAAATTTCAGTAACGCTGGATTCCCATCAGGATCTGTATCAGGCGCGCCGAGTAAATAAAGATGTTTTGGATCCAATTTATCTTTCACCGAACGTAACTCTGCAATGGTTGGCGCTCGCGTTTCACGGATTTTCGGGAACTTGCTAGCCGCAAGGAACATCCCTGCTGCACCATCACGCAAAATAAAGAAATCATCATGCTTGGTCGAGCGAAGCTCTGGCATCGGGATCGCATCCGCACGCGGTGGTGCAGGCTGTCCATTTTTCAACACTTTACGCGTATTAGTACAGCTGCCACAGGCGAAATATGGGCCAAAACGACCTGTCTTCAACTGCATTTGACCGTCTTCACACTTGTCGCAAGGAATCGTCGGGCCATCATAACCTTTGATCTTGAATGAACCTTCTTCAACAATATGACCCGAACAATCGGGGTTATTACCGCAAACATGTAACTTACGACCACCGTCAATGATATAACTGTCCATCGCCGTCTCACAAATCGGACAGCGTTTCTTCGCCATCAAATCTGCTGTTTCTGCCGCGCTACCTTCATCGCCGTCATTGCTGTTATCTTCGGTCAGTGCAGAAAATGACTCCGCAGCCGCCAAATTTATCGTTCCTTTGCAACGTTCTTTCGGCGGTAAGTTATAACCCGAACAACCTAAGAATACGCCTGTTGAACCCGTACGAATTTGCATCGGTCGTCCGCATAACAAGCAACCGACTTCGCTAACTTCAACAGGTAGATTACGACGCATGCCTTGATCAGGATCTTGTGACTGAGCGCGTACGAGTTTTTGTTTGAAATCGCCATAAAACTCATTCAGTACGTTTTTCCAATCACGTTCGCCATCAGCAACTTTATCGAGTTGGCCTTCAAGTTCAGCGGTAAACTTATAGTCCATCAGATTCGAGAAATTTTCGCTTAAGCGATCAGTGACGATGTCGCCCATTTTTTCCGCGTACAGACGGCGGTTATCAAGTTTCACATAACCACGATCTTGCACAGTAGAAATAATCGCAGCGTAGGTCGATGGACGACCAATACCCCGTTTTTCCAGCTCTTTCACCAAACTCGCTTCCGTGAAACGTGCGGTTGGCTTAGTAAAATGTTGACTTGGATCCACTTTGACCAACTCAAGCACATCGCCTGCTTTCACGGTTGGCAATAACAAATCGTCGTCTTGCTTGCTTGGCGCCATGACTTTGGTAAAGCCATCAAACACCATTGTACGTCCACGCGCGCGCAATTCAACATCCGCAGCTTTTACGGTGATGTTCGATGATAAATATTCTGCGGGCGGCATTTGGCTGGCGGTGAATTGACGCCAAATCAGCTCGTACAGACGTTGCGCATCGCGCTCAACCGTGGTCAGTTGATCACCAGATAGCGCGATATTCGACGGACGAATCGCTTCATGCGCCTCTTGTGCGCCTGCTTTATTGCCATAAAAATTCGGTTTTTCTGGTACATATTTCGCGCCAAACTTATCTTCGATATGCCCACGCACCATCGCCAATGCATCATTACTGATGAACGTCGAATCCGTACGCATATAAGTAATATGCCCTGCTTCATACAAACGCTGCGCGAGAATCATGGTTTTCTTTACCGAGAAACCCATACGCGTACTTGCAGCTTGTTGCAACGTCGAGGTGATATACGGCGCAGTCGGATTCACCTTAGTCGGCTTATCTTCACGCGCTAAAACGGTATACGTCGCAGGCGTAATTTTGGCGACGACCGCATCGGTTTCCGCTTTATTTTTGAGCTTGAGCGTTGCACCTGCTTGTTTAGTCGCTTCCAAACGAATCGGTACTTTACCTTTTTGCGTATACAGCGTATCGGCAAACACTTCCCAGTATTCTTCAGGAATAAACGCACGAATTTCGCGTTCGCGTTCGACAACCAATTTCACCGCAACGGATTGCACGCGACCTGCGGATAATCCACGCGCGATTTTTTCCCAGAGCAATGGCGACACCATATAACCAACCACGCGATCAAGGAAGCGACGTGCTTGTTGTGCATTGACTTTATCCAAGTCCAAACGACCCGGAACTTTAAACGCGGCTTGGATCGCATTTTGCGTAATTTCGTTAAAAACCACGCGCTTATACTTATCAGGATTACCGCCAATCACTTGCTGCAAATGCCAAGCAATCGCTTCTCCTTCTCTGTCCAAGTCGGTTGCGAGATAGATTTCATCAACTTGCGCGGCAATTTTTTGGAGTTCGCTGACGACATTTTCTTTGCCCGGCAGCACCTCATAGTGCGCAGCCCAATCATGCTCGGGATCAACGCCCATACGGTTAACCAGTGCAGCGCGAGATTTGATTTCTTTCTCAGCCGCTTTTTGCTCATCCGTTAATTTTGCTTTTGCCTTTGCATCAACTTTTACGATAGGCGCTTTAACGCCGCCGCCACTGACAGGCAAATCACGCACATGACCAATACTCGATTTGACGATATAGTCACTACCGAGATATTTATTAATCGTTTTTGCTTTTGCAGGTGATTCGACAATCACCAATGCGCGAGGCTTACTGCCCTTTCGTGCTGGGACGTCGATGACCTCTTCGTCTTGTGTGCCTTTCGCCTTGCTTGCTTTAGGCGCACTTTTGGTTGAACCCGTCTTTGAGGTTGTAGTTCGCCGCCCCGCTTTAATCGTATTCGTCGTGGTCGCGCGTGGACGGGTTGCCATTCTTGAAGGCTCCAAATAAAAATATGATTTAAAAATCGTTAAACAACAAAAACGTATTCACTTCTAATTTAACAAAAACTACTTCAATCGCTCTGCAAGTTCGACAAGAACTGATTTCATGGTTTCCAGTTGTTCGCCATATAAATCAACTTCCTCATCCCAATAAAATCCTGCACTATTCGATTGAACTTCAAGCGCTTGAATGCCTTTTAATCGAGTATCAAGAACAACATCCTGCAAGATGTTTACACCCTTCTCAACCTGTAATCGTCCATCCACCACACGCGCTTGCATGTGGGCATGCATGGATTGCGGCAACACAATGCTGTAATACGCCACCATGCCGCCAGGTTTACCTGCGTAAGTTGTATGTTTAATCCATTCAGGCGCAGCCATCAGTCGAGGTAAAAAACCTAACTTCCTCGCACGGTCACGCATTTCGCCAAGGGCTTTTTCACGTGGGCTGATACGCACACTCATGAACGAGCCAAACATAAACACGATCACGACAACAATAATCCAAAAACCCGTATTCGACATGATCAAACTTCTATATCCGTGGCAAATTTGAACGATCCACCCACATCCGAGTTAAAAGATTCAAATCCACTTACTGCGTGATTATTCAACCCAAATTGCTTGACCGACGGTCAGAATTGGCTGGATAAAATGTTCAAAATCTGGTGCATTTTTTTCATGCTCTTTTTTAGTGTGCAGTAAACCAAGATTTTCGGCAAGGCTTTGTGTATGACTTCCGATATCATTTATCAATCCGCGATCTGCATTCATCAGACTAAACGTTGCTGTATCACGACGTAAAACTGCGTTTTGTCCGAGATAAACCTTGCCGTCATCTTTACGTCGATGCTGTGCCAGAAACCTTAAGAAACCATCAGTTTGCTGTTGAGTATCTGGATCTAAACTTGGAATGACACAGCGCGAACACGGTTTAACTAAATCAAAAACCGCATTATCAATTCTAATACTGCGCCAACTGTCCTCCGCAAATGGCTCACACGCGCCGCCCACAATCAGATTTGGGCGGAATCGACGATAATCAATTGGTGCGCCCCATAATCTTGCTAATTCATCTAATGAGCTTTGCGAAATCACTAAAAGCGGAAAACCATCAGAAAAAGCCGTTCGATGTCCTTGACCTGCATAATGTTCATCAACCCGCCGAATTGCGTTGTCAGGGCAATAAACCAGACGCACTGAAATACCGAGTTCATGCGATAACCACGTATTAATTTCGGGTTGCACAGCAAAGCAATCGTTAACAATATCGCCCCACACGGTTGGCGCAATCAAGTGCTCTGGATTCGCGATCGCAATGTAAGTTTGTCCATGTAAAGTTATCGTTAATTCTTGCTGATATGCCATAACATGAATTGCACCCATCGCCGCGCAAGTTCGTTGACTGAGAAAGTTCCCTGTATCGCCAATCAACACCCAGCGCCGATCCAGCTCTAAACCCTGCGGATTCATTTGTGCTTGGGTCAAGGAAATACCTTGCGCGGATTTCAGGGGGTAATGATGCAGAGATGCGATATGTAATGCTTGCGACATGATTTTATTTACAGCCTTATTCAAGGTCGTTTTTAATGTGGAAGGCGGTTAATTCTAGGAAGATTCGATGATCAAAGTACAGTGACGCGATGAAAATACGCGTCATTTTGACTCTCATAAATGTAACTAACTGATTTTAATAACATAAAAATGAGTTATCCAAACTCCATCCCCATGCTTATCCCCAGCTTTTGGGGATAAGTGTTTGGGAAGTAAGAATAATATATAAATCCTAAACAAATCTTATTCTAAAATTTATTGACTGTTCAGGGTCTTAATGAGAAATTGACTGAAATATAGAATAACGAATGTAAATCACAATTAGAGACAACCATGATCACATGTTATCTGCGCTACATCATCGACCCATTAAAAGTTAAAGAATTTGAAAGCTACGGGAAAGTTTGGATTCCTCTTGTTGAGAAATTTGGCGGTACGCATCATGGATATTTCATGCCATCCGAAGGCGCAAATAATGTGGCATTAGCCATGTTCAGTTTTCCAAGTCTTGCCTTATACGAAGAATACCGAATTAAGTCTTTTCAAGACCCCGAATGCCAAGCGGCGTTTAAATATGCTGAAGATACGCGCTGCATCATTAGCTATGAAAGAAGTTTTTTTAGACCTGTTTTTGAGTGAGAGTTAAACAAGTGTGGAGTGCGCAACAATTCAGATACCACAATTTGTTTTGTGCGCAATGCGCACCCTACGCTCACTTCATCAAAACATGTCGAGTTATATATGCTATGTGATGGGATTATTTATGTTTTACTCATCATACGAAATGGTTAGATAAATTTTAGTGTTTCCAGAATCTCTTTGGAAACATCTGTATCAGATTTAAATGAAAAGATATTATTGAGAGAATTAATGAGTTGTTCCCAATGCCAAAATGAAGTTCCTTTCATAAAAATCAAAGTGCCACAAAATCTTAAAGAGGCAATAATTACAGCGAAAAGTGCTGTTGAGAGCGGATGCTTGGTTTATAGAGGCATGGGGAATTTTGCAGACCCTTTCAAATCAATTGCTTCAGGAAGTGGTTGGGGAGATTTTGTATCCAATTACTTTACATGTGCATCATGCGGTCAGTGGTTCCACCTACATGCTGAAACTTATCACGGAAGCGGCGGCGCGCTTGAGCGAATCCCAAGCCAACCACAGAACATACAAAATGATGCTTATTAAAATAAAAATAACGACTCGACAATAGCCGCATTAACTTAAAAGCACATATCAATAATGCGGCGGCACTTCATTCGCCGCATCAAACGTCTCTATTCCCTCACCTTTGCCATTCGACTCAACGCGGCTATACAACACCTTAAATTGACTCTGTAAATCCATCAATTGCTGTGCTTGTTGCGACACCGTCGCGTTCAAAGAATCCAATAAATCATCCAAAAACGCCACGCGAATCTCTAATTCATCAATGCGCGCAACCAAGCGTTTATCTAAAGTTGCATCATCGAACTGGTGTTTGTCACAATCTTCGTTCATCATACCGCCCTTCATAAATAGTCTTTTAGCATTTATCTGCCATTTTGCAGATCACGCTCGTAATACATCACATACGGAAAAATAGTTTCATGGCATTGCTCACCCTACGCGACATTCAACTGGCTTTTGGCGGCCCAGCTATACTTGATGGTGCAAGCCTCTCCATTGAACGTGGCGAACGCGTCTGTATCATCGGACGCAACGGCGAAGGCAAGTCTACACTGCTCAAACTCGCGAGTGGTGAACTCCTGCCTGACAAAGGTGAAATTGCCAAGCAAGGCGGTCTTCGCATCTCCATGTTAGAACAAGACGTGCCCATGACTACTGGTAAAGTCGCAGACATCGTCGCAGGCGGCGCTGGACCTATTGCCCAAGTTCTCATCGACTATCATCATGAAAGTGAAGCCTGTTCGCTTGGCGACATGGACGCTTGTGAACGCATGAGCGACCTGCAAAGCGCGCTTGATGACGGCGATGGCTGGGCATTAGAGCGCCAAGTTGAGACCATTCTGGGCAAAATGCATTTAGATGGCAATGCAGACCTTGCTGATTTATCAGGTGGTCGCAAACGTCGCGTACTGCTCGCGCGTGCATTATTGACTCAACCAGAATTATTACTCCTTGACGAACCAACCAACCATTTAGATGTTGAAAGCATTGAATGGCTTGAGCAATTTTTGCTGGATTGGTCAAACCTCACACTCATGTTCATCAGCCATGATCGCGCATTTGTTGATCGTGTAGCAACGCGTATTGTCGAGCTGGATCGTGGAGTCTTGCGCGGTTATGAAGGCAACTATGCTCGTTATTTAGAACTCAAAGCGCAACAACTTGAAGCTGAAGAAAAACAAAGTGCTAACTTTGATAAAAAACTCGCTGAAGAAGAAGTGTGGATTCGCCAAGGCATCAAAGCACGCCGTGTCCGTAATGAAGGTCGTGTCCGTGCGCTTGAAGCACTGCGTGAAGAACATAAAGCACGTCGCAGCCAACAAGGCGGAGTCAATCTCACGGTTCAAGATGCCAATCGCTCAGGCAAATTGGTCTTTGATATTGAAAATATTTCTGTCGGTTATGACACCACAACGCTGGTTAAAGACTTCTCTGCGATGGTCATGCGCGGCGACAAGATTGGCTTAATTGGTGATAACGGTGTCGGCAAGACCACACTAATTCGTGCTTTGCTCGGTGAAGTTGCGTTACAAAATGGTTCGGTCAAAACGGGGACACAGCTTGATGTGGCCTATTTCGACCAATTACGCAATCAACTCGATTTAGAAAAAACAGTGCTTGAAAACATCAGTGAAGGTTCTGACTTTATTGAAATTAATGGCAATCGTCGTCATATTTTAAGCTACTTGCAGGACTTCCTGTTCTCACCAGCACGTGCACGCACGCCAGTTAAAGCTTTGTCAGGCGGCGAACGAAATCGCGTGCTATTGGCTCGTTTATTAATTCGTCCATCCAACCTTTTGATTCTTGACGAACCAACCAACGATTTGGACATGGTGACCTTGGAGTTACTGGAAGAAGCGATTGCCAGCTATCCGGGTACTTTGCTGCTCATCAGCCATGATCGCGCATTTGTTGATCAGGTTGTGACTTCAACATGGGTGTTTGATGGTAAAGGACAAGTTGAAGAATATATTGGCGGATATAAAGATTATTTAGCCCAGCGTGAAGTCCAACTCCGCATGAAGAAGGCGACGCCAACTGCTACAAAAACAGTGAATGCAACATCAGTACCAAAACCATTACCAAAATCTGTGAAATTGAGTTATAAAGATCAAAGAGAATTGGATGGATTGCCAGCAGTGATTGCTGCACTTGAAGCAGAGCAAGCCACTTTGGAAGCGAAACTCGCAGATGGTTCTTGGTTTATGACCGATTCCGCTGCCGCTACTGTTGCTTCAAATCGATTGGCAACAATAGAACAAGAAATACTAGATCAACTAGAACGCTGGACGACCTTAGAGGCGGCTAGTCAAGGAGCTTAAAGCAGTATGAACAAACAAAGCATGGAGCGCTTATATTTGACGCGTTCAAGGATGGCGTTTAAACGAATTCGCACGCTGAGTTTATTGGGCGTTGCAACTGGCGGATTGTTTTTATCGGGCTGTAGTCACTTGACTCTGACCAATAATACCAGTCCGCAAAGTCGATATTTATACGATGCCCCTGCGCAAGCTTATAGTCTTGATCTAGGTGCGCAAAACTTTCGTGGAAACGTGCGTCTGCGTGACAGCTGTACGCCTGAGGGTTCTAGCCTTAATATATATGATAATGCGGGTCGCTTCTTCCGAATCGATGCAGTGAATCTGATTAACAACCCAAATATCGTCTTGCCTGAATTTGC
The DNA here is from genome assembly GCA_014378805.1 of Moraxellaceae bacterium. GTDB lineage: Bacteria > Pseudomonadota > Gammaproteobacteria > Pseudomonadales > Moraxellaceae > Aquirhabdus. Next base: position 7,472 of record JACMMY010000030.1, on the reverse strand, counting down.
CGATGATACAACGACTCGCGATGTGATTTTCCGTTACTACATGGAAAAAGTGAATACTGGCGGTCGTATTCTGCTACAACGTAACGTGAATAGTCGCATCGGTTCTGCACTTTATGCAGTTATACAATCCGAAATTCAGGTAAAAGACCTGAAGGATGACTTGAATACCACGCGTTATATGGGTTATTTGATCGTGCGTCGCGGCAATTTCGGCTATGTCCTTCAGCATGAACAAAAATTCTACCGTTCAGACCGTATGTTAGAAATTCTGGGGCTGCTCGCCTCCGAGGTTCAGATCCCTGGACGCTTACCTACCAACATAAAACAAGAAGATAATCCACTTTATATCGACTTGAAAAACTCGACTCCAGAACAAATTGCCGAATGGAAGAAAGCGGCTCAATGCGGCGATATTTCAGGCAATAAATGGCTTACCTTTGGTCCACCAACTACTGATGCGGATAAGGCTATGGCAGCTAAACAAGCGTCGAATCCAGATAATGTTGAAAGTGTAGATTACACCGCGCCACAAGATAATGACTCTTCAAAAGAATCTTTCCTGCATCGCATGTATAGTAAAGTCGCGTTTTGGAAAAAGTAAACGTCAACGTTTACTTTTTATCCACCCTAGTAATTTGATTCAACGATGACCGTGATCTTATGAGTGTGAGTAGTAAACCGCCGTTTCAAGCCAAATTCCTCATGCCACAATACTGGGCAATCTGGCTTGGCGTGTTGCTACTTTGGTCGCTGGCACATTTGCCTTGGCGTGCTCAGCGGTGCATCGGTAATTGGCTCGGCGAAGTTTTTTGGCGCTTAGCAAAAAAACGTCGTTTAGATACCCAAAAGAACCTTTCACTTTGCTTTCCTGAACTTTCAGTTGCTGAACGGACAGAGATGAGTATTGATGTCTTTCGTAACGGCATGCTCGGTTTTTTTGAAAGTCTAAGTAGCTGGTATACCCCTCATCGTTTTAACGATAAAGTCTCCATCTCTGGTTTAGAACATCTGATTGAAGCTCAAAAGCGTGGTCATGGCGTTCTACTGCTCGGTGGTCATTACACCACACTGGACTTAGGCGGTTATTTATCGTCATTATTTTTTTCTGCCTATGTCGTCTATCGTCCACAAAACAATCCGTTATTTGAATGGCTCATTACTCGCGCACGTGCAAACATGTTCGAGCAGCAAATCGATCACGACGATATGCGAGGACTCATTAGCGCGCTGAAATCTGGGCAAATCGTCTGGTATTCACCTGATCAAGATTATGGTTTGAAACAAGGCGTGATGGCACCTTTTTTTGGTATACAAGCCGCTACAGTGACTGCACCGCGCCGCCTTGTCAAAATTAATCACTCGGCAGTTCTAGCATTTCATTCTTATCGATCCAATGATACTGAACCGCATTATCAACTCACGATTACGCCAGAATTAACCAATTACCCATCAGATGATCCGGTAGTGGATGCAACACGTGTCAATGCTTTGTTTGAAGAACTGATTCGGGTCGCACCTACGCAATGGATGTGGTTTCACCGCCGCTTTAAGTCACAACCAAAAGGCACACCGTCCTATTACGCACAGCCTAAACCCTAGATTTAGCGGTTAAAATCGACATATTGATGGTTCAATTAAAATAAACGCGAGTATGTCTGCCCATGAAAATCATTCAATTGGTCCCTGCGCTCAATAGCGGTGGCGTCGAACGCGGTACGCTTGAAATTGCACGCGCTTTAGTTGCTGCGGGACACGAATCTGTGGTGATTTCGGATGGTGGTCGCATGGTTGCGCAACTTGAAGCGGAAGGCACACGTCATATCCAGTTGCCGATTCACCGTAAATCACTCAGTAGCTTATGGCAGATACGCCCCTTAAGAAAAATTCTTCAACGTGAACATGCGGATTTACTCCATGTCCGCTCCCGAATTCCTGCGTGGCTCACTCACCTGGCACTGCGCAAAATTTCCAGCAAAAACCGTCCAGTACTTGTAAGTACGGTACATGGTTTTTATTCGGTCAATCGTTATAGTGAAATCATGACGCGTGCTGATAGGGTCATCGCAGTATCAGATAGTGTGGTTGAGTATATTCAGCAAAATTATCCTGCTTGTCCCCATGACAAAATCACGCGAATCTATCGCGGGATAAATCCATCAGAATTTCCACATGGCTATCAGCCATCAAATATGTGGTGGCAAAAGACCCTCGCCGAGTTTCCTGAACTTGAGCACAAAATTTGGCTCACTCTGCCCGGGCGCATCACTCGCCTAAAAGGTCACGAGTCGTTGCTTCAATTAATTGTATCGCTGAAAGATCGATTCCCAGTACATGGCGTGGTTGTAGGTGATGCGCATGAAAAAAAACAGGCCTATTTGACGGAATTACACGCTCGGGTTGAGCAGCTTGGCATACGAGATCACGTGACCTTTGTTGGACATCGCAGTGATATGCGTGAATGGCTTGCCGCCAGTGATATTGTCCTGTCGCTATCCTCACAAGCAGAAACTTTTGGCCGAACGACACTAGAAGCGATTTCCGTTGGGACTTCAGCTGTTGGTTGGAATCGTGGTGGTGTCGCAGAAATTCTGAATTGTTGCTATCCGCAAGGACTGGTTGAAGCAGAAAATGAAAATGCACTTTTGGAGACGGTGGAACAGCTATTATCTAATCCGCAACCACCAGCACCAGTTCATGACTTTCAACTATCGGAAATGACCGATCAGACCATCGCGCTCTATTCGGATATGATTCAAACCAAGAAAAATTAGGCGTAATCGGATAAATTACAACTGAACAAAATACGTTTAAAATGGCTGAAAATTATTGTGGTTCATTAAAAATATAAGCTCGAATGGCAATTTCTTGCGCATTCGAGCCCGAATATCTTTTAATTATTATGCCTTTCATCCTTGTTGTCGTCTATTCCATGACACGCTCACTCAGGAGCTTGTATCCGTCGGCGATTGACTCATCCTGAGACAACATCCATATCTATTCCATTGCCGACAAAATCATTATCAATTTTAATTGTCTGACATGAAATAGTTATAAACCTCAATTAATGTAAGCTAGATCTCACAAATTCACGTAAACATTCGTCGCATTATAATACTTTTTGTCACAATGCAGGATTCTACGTCCCTGTTCATAGTCTTTATGTACCATTAATTTAGCTTTTGTGTACTACGTCACAAAATCATTGTCTGACAATGATAATTTTCAGTAAGGGTAAATCACGCATCCATCACAGAAAAATTAACTAAAAATTTTAAACATAAACTTTACTAGCACAATGTCATTTTCAACGCTCTGCAATCATCTCATCAGATTGATAACCTGGCATCTCAGCTCTCGCTTGAACAATCCCTGCATTTATTTTTGCCATTGCGCGCAACGTATCCTCCTGACTCGCAATCGGTGCACGGTGAATAAGCTGCACTTTGGGATCATGATGCAATACTGTATAAACAGGGAAATGATCAGAACCGATCGATTCAAGCAATTTCATATTGACCAAAGAAAAGTCAGAGGTGTGAAATACGTGATCTAAAGACCACCGTAGCAGCAAATAATTGACATGAAATGTATTCATAAACTGGCGGCCTACCCGTGGATCAAGCAAACCGCTAATACGCTGAAACAAGCGCGTTGTGCGTGACCACGCCACATCATTTAAATCACCTGCAACAATACAACTCTGTCTTTGATGCGCAACATGATCACCTACAGCAAGTAGTTCAGCATCACGCAAGGTTGAATCCCAAGCTTCGTTCGGCGTTGGTGGTTTTGGATGTAAACAGTATAGACGGAGTAATTTCCCAGATCGTAATCGAACTTGCGTGTGAATCGAGGGGATTTCTCGACTAAACAAAAACTTCACTTCAGGATTCACCAACGGCAGACGACTGTAAAGATGAATGCCGTACATATTATCCAAAGGGACACGCACGACATATGGATAATCCACTTCAATTACTGACAAAGCGCGCTCCCAACGTGAATCGGTCTCCAAAGTCACCAAAACATCAGGCTGATAATGTCGCACATGATCGATCAACGCTTGATAATTGTTGTTTGGTGTTAAGACGTTAGACACGAGCAGTGAAATCATATTCATTGGATCAGGAGATTCAGCCTGAATCACTTGTTTCCGCCAAAACAAGGTGTATGGCAAAATCATCCAAGATTGATAAAGTATGCTGCCTGTGAGTAGTATTAGTAATAGAACATCATGTAGTGGGGGATTTTTAAAATTGAAGGATTGAAAACTGTCGTTTTGAAGCATCTCATTTTGATAAATAGCATAAATCAACGCCACCCAAACTAATACACCGACAGCCAGAATCTGTAAACGCGGAAAGTCGAAGCAGCGAACCCACCACTCATTACGTGGCAGCAATCCCCATAATGTCGAAAAAATCACAATCGCAGAAATAAACTCTATGATCATCAATGTTTAAGCCCTGTTATATTATGATGTTTAAACCCATAATTTTCATGGCAATGAACACCACTCAGGTTCAGTTGCTGATTTATTTTCACAGCAAAAAAATATCAAACTGAGATGACCGCACGATGAATTTTTATGACACTTAAATGACAAGGACAAAAGAGAAAATTCACTCAGCAAAAGAATGAGTCGCGGAATCACGCTCAGATTTCTAATCCGTTTTTATATCTCTAAACCTTCACATTGATATAAATAAAAAATTTGAGATTTCAATCACACTAATTTCAAAAAATTTCATAATTTTTCACACAATCCATGCGGACTCTTTGGTGATTGTTCGGGCACGATGCTACACTCCAGCTTACGAGCAAAATATTGAGTAATTGGAGAACGTGATGAAAGTGGGTTTGGTGGGCTGGCGTGGTATGGTAGGTTCAGTGTTAATGCAACGCATGGTCGAGGAAAACGACTTTGCGCATATTGAGCCCTTTTATTTTTCGACCAGCAATGCAGGTCAAACTGCACCAAACTTTGGTGGCAAGACTGCACCCGACCTGATTAACGCACACGACCTCACATCACTTCAACACATGGATGTCATCCTTACCTGTCAGGGTGGTGACTATACCAATGAGATTTTTCCAAAACTGCGTCAAAATGGTTGGAAAGGCTACTGGATTGATGCAGCAAGTACCTTACGCATGGAAGAAGATGCGGTCATCGTGCTTGATCCTGTTAACCTACATGTGATTCAAGACGCGCTCAGCAAAGGCGTTAAAAACTTCGTCGGCGGTAATTGTACCGTATCTTTAATGTTGCTTGCGGTTGGCGGGCTATATCAACAAGGGTTGGTTGAATGGGTCAGTGCCATGACCTATCAAGCGGCTTCTGGTGCTGGCGCGAAGAACATGCGTGAACTCATTAGTGGGATGGGTTATTTACGTGATGGCGTCAAACCTTTACTCGACAATCCAGCCAGTGCCATTCTTGATATTGATCGTCAAGTGGCAGAACTACAACGTGGCGAAGGTTTTCCGAAAGAAAACTTTGGGGTGCCATTAGCAGGTTCGCTCATTCCTTACATTGACAAGCAACTTGAAAATGGCCAATCCAAAGAAGAATGGAAAGGTCAAGCCGAAACCAATAAAATCCTCGGTCAAACTGGCGCAAATATTACTCCAATCGACGGTTTGTGTGTCCGCATCGGTGCAATGCGTTGCCACTCACAAGCGCTGACCATCAAACTGAAAAAAGACGTATCCATGAATGAGATTGAATCCATTATTCGTGAATCCAATCAATGGGTCAAAGTGATCCCGAATACTCGTGAAGCGAGCATGACTGATCTGACGCCTGTTGCGGTGACGGGTACATTGTCGATTCCTGTGGGTCGTCTACGCAAACTCAACATGGGTCCTGAATATCTCAGTGCATTCACAGTGGGCGATCAACTACTTTGGGGCGCAGCAGAACCTTTGCGTCGCATGCTCCGTTTACTGATTGAACATCGCGGTTAATACTCCATAAAGATCGCCCACCTTGTCGGCAGGGTGTGCGATCAATCATAATATGAAATAAATTAAAATTTTACGTAAGGTTATATACCTTAAAGCGCAACAGGATTGTTGGTATGGCATCACAAAAAAACGCAGTGTCGGTTCATATCTCAAGATCAAAGCAGGTTATCCATACCGTAGGTACGCCAACGCTGATAACGGGTGAAATGATTCCACATAATTCAAAATACTTTAAAAAAAATGTGTTTTTAGCGGCCTTGCTGCTGAGTAATCTCTTTGTTGGCAAACAGGCATTGGCGCTCTCCGTACAACCGCTGCAAGTTAAATCTGCACTAGGTGAGCCTTTTCGTGGACAAATCGTGGTGACTGATATTGCTGGCGTTAACCCAGCGAGCATTCGTGCGTCACTTGCAACCGATAACGAATTTATTCAACTCGGTATTAACAAACAACGATTGGCTAACGACTTGCACTTTAATCTGTCCATTACTTCTCCAGAACGCGGAATTATTACGATTACCAGTGATCGCCCACTCAACGATCCATACATTGAGTTTGTTGTTCATATCGGATTTGGCAATAGTGTGCGTTTGCAGCAAGTGACTGCGCTGGTCGACCCACCACTCACTCGAATTAGAACCGAAAACCTCAATTTACCTGTGCAACAAATTCAACTTGCAGAAGCCTCATCCACACCCACACCTGTCACTGCACAAGCGACCAATCCGAACATCGTGAAAGTCACATCGAGTCTCACCACAAGAACCATTCCGCTCATTGCAAGCAGAAGCGCACCGCCGCCGGTGTCTTCGCCAATCGCGGAAGTGGCGAAGACACCTATCGCAAAAACACAAGAAGTGCCATTGGTTCCAAGTCGTAGTGTTCCACCACCGATGGCTGCGCCTGTCGCTGAAACAGCAGCCGTACCATTAGCAATCAACAAATCCGCGCCGGTACAAGAAACTCCACTCATTCCAAGTGTGGACATACCGCCACCAATGGCCGCAGCTTCCGAAGAATTTGCTCAGAGACCAAGCGAACAAAAACCGAGTATTACTTCTCCGATCCCTGCTGAACCAATCGTGCAAACGCCGGCTGTAGTCATAACCGATTCTACGCCAGCACCGGATAAAGTTGTTCCAGCACCAGCACCAGCACCAGCACCAGCACCAGCACCAGCAGACAATAATTCATATAAAGTAAAACGTAACGACTCTTTATGGTCGATTGCAAATCGAGTTCAAAAAGACTCAAACCAGCCAATTACAGTCATTATGCATTCGATTCAACAGTTGAATAAAGCTGCTTTTATTCACGGCAATCCAAACCACATTAGAAGTGGTGCAACGATCATTTTACCTAAACAGCCAGACACAGAAGACTCGCCAAAAGGGGATACACAACCGACTCAAGTTGAAAATGAAAATCTAGAAAGCAATAAAACACCTACTCTATGCACATCAAATCAGCAAGCTAAAGCTGAAAAAAACCCATATTTTCGT
>JACMMY010000029.1 GCA_014378805.1 Moraxellaceae bacterium | reverse complement strand
AATCGTCCTGGTGTTGCCACAATAATATCGACAAAACGTTTGTCTAGTTGTTTGCGCTGTTTATCGTAATCCACGCCGCCAAGCAGCGTCACAACGCTTAATTTGGTATGTTTTAATAATTCGATGGCGTCACTTTCAATTTGTAATGCCAATTCACGCGTTGGTGCAAGAATCAAAGCACGAGGTTCACCGCGAAATCGCTCATCACTCACAGGATTATTCAGTAAATCATTAATAATACTAATCAGAAATGCGGCGGTTTTACCTGTTCCCGTTTGTGCACGACCAATTGCATCATGTCCAGCGAGTGTAAAACGCAACACTTGCTCCTGTATCGGTGTCATCTGGGTGAAACCGAGACCTGCAATTCCCTGTTTTAAATCAGGATGCAACGCGACTGAGTCGAAACTCGAACTCATTATATTTGGTACTCCAATACATCATTATAAATGCACACGATTATTTTTTTAAATCGTGGTCTTTTCAAAAACCAGCATAATCATACTGTGAATAAAGCTTTATAGTAGTCATAAAACCTATAAAAACAAAAAAAACCGAAGGATGGCAAGCCAAACTTCGGTTCATTGACATACCTAAAACATACACTGCATAAAGCCTTGCAAGTTTATCAGCATGTCTTGATTAATCGTGTATTTGTTAATAAAAACAAATACTCAGATCATCAATTAGTCAACTGCGCGAACTTCTTCAGCTTGAAAGCCCTTTTGGCCTTTCACAACTGTGAACTCAACGCGCTGGCCGTCACGCAATGTGCGGTGGCCGTCGCCTTGAATAGCGCGGAAATGTACGAATACATCATCGCCGCCATTGCGTTGAATGAAACCAAAACCTTTGGTATCGTTAAACCACTTTACTACGCCTTGTTCACGTGTCGTCATGTTTACATTCCTCTATCGAGACAACTAGAAAAGCTTGTCCGGTGTTGAAGTTTGCAAAGAAAACACGAAGCAAAAGCAGGGCTCATTTCCGTTGTCATTCTGTGAATCATTCAGCAGTTCCGGTTCAAACCTATAAAAATTATAAAAAGAACTAAGAATTAAGATCTTTCTACGCCATCAGCTTAACACGAACTAATACACATGCAAAGCCCATTAATAGTGTTATCACCACAATTATCCAACCAATATCTTCAGATTTGAAAGTTCTGCGCCACAAAGCACCAAAAACTACTCCGATTCCCAATAAAATCAATAATAAACTATATTGTATAGAAAATATGGAGTTTAAAATATATACAGAATCAGCGTTAAAAGCTGTTATTCCAGTCGCTGATTCTGCAGCATAGAGTTGCGTTCCAGTTAAAAAAAGAACAAAACAAAATATGTATCTGAATATTTCCATAATCCTGACCTTTTTAACGACAATTTGAACACTTTACCCATTGCAACATCGAATGATTTTGCGTATCTTGCTTGCAAAGTATGAGCAAAAACAGCATATTTCGGTGTAATTACCTTATTTTGTCTTTTTGCTATCTTAGTTAAAGCTAATTTATCGATACCGCTTTTAGAAACATTTAGTTACAATGTATCACATTCGACTTTTAAATGATTTAACTGTCGACTCTCACTTTCATAGTGATTCAATAATTAAACTGCTATTGAGCAGGAGTGCGGTAAATGGTCGATATTCTGATATTACATGGTCCCAATCTCAATCTTTTGGGACAACGTGAACCGACATTGTACGGCCATATTACTTTGAATGAAATTAATTCATCGCTAACAAAACAAGCGCAAACCGCAGGATACCAACTCGAAAATTTACAAAGTAATTGGGAAGGCGCATTGATTGATCGTATTCATCAAACGCGCGTAGATGGTACTCGTTTTATTATTATAAACGCAGCTGCACTCACCCACACTTCTATCGGTTTACGTGATGCCTTAGCTGCGGCGGAGAAACCATTTATAGAAGTTCACTTATCAAATGTCTACGCACGTGAATCATTTCGACATCACTCATTTCTTGCAGATAAAGCAATCGCTGTTATCAGTGGTCTAGGCGCTGCTGGATATGATGCGGCATTGAAATATGTCATTGACACAATGAATTCACAAAAAATATGATTTTTATTGAACTCATTTTGAGTGAGAAACAACTTCACAACAAATTGTAAATCTCTGCCAGTGATGTGCTGTATATAAATTGAGATGATCCACCGCAGAAAAATATTGTACTTTGACGATTGACTAAAGCTTTGATTTGGGCCGAGACTAAAAATGGATATCCGTAAGATTAAAAAACTGATTGAACTCATGATTGAATCAGACTTGGAAGCGATTGAAGTTAAAGAAGGTGATCAATCGATTGCCTTAACTCGGCGCATAGCCAAAAGCATAGAGCAGCCACAAACCATCTCAATACTGCCACGCACACCAAACACAAATTCATCAGTGAGCACTCCACAAGGCCGTATCGAAACTTCACCGATGGTTGGTGTGTTTTATGCTGCACAGAATCCAGGTGAGCCCTCTTTTGTTAAAGTCGGTCAAAAAATAAACGCTGGCGATCAAATTGGTATTATTGAAGCCATGAAAATCATGAATCCTGTTGAGGCAACACAGAGTGGCGTAGTTGCTGAAATACTGGCTAAAAATAGTGATGTTGTTCAATTTGGTCAGCCTTTGATTCGTTTACAGGATTAAGCCGAATGTCGTCTCAAGCCCTTCATTCTGAAACTACAACAACACTAGAAAAGCCTTTTCTACGTAAAATTCTGATTGCTAATCGAGGCGAGATTGCCTTACGTATTGCACGTGCTTGCCGTACTTTAGGCATTAAAACTGTCGGCGTTTACTCCACTGCCGATAGTGAATTAATGCATTTACGGTTTGTCGATGAAGCCATTTGTATCGGCCCTAGCGCCAGCAAAGATAGCTATTTAAATGTGAATGCAATTTTGACTGCTGCTGAATTGACGGGCGCAGATGCCATTCATCCAGGTTATGGTTTTTTGTCAGAAAATGCTCATTTCGCAGAAGCGATTGAAAATGCAGGGTTGGTTTTTATTGGTCCACGTCCTGAACATATCCGCTTGATGGGTAATAAAGTTTCTGCCATCAGTGCAATGAAAAAAAGTGGTGTACCCACTGTTCCCGGTTCGAACACAGCGATAACATCAGACAATGCAATTGATGAATCTCTTAAAATTGGTTTTCCATTGATTGTTAAAGCAGCTTCTGGCGGTGGCGGTCGCGGGATGCGCATTGTGCTGAAATCGGAAGATCTTATTGAGGCGGTTCAATCTGCACAGAATGAAGCACGCATGTGGTTTAACGATGAAACCGTCTATATGGAGCGCTTTCTACAAACGCCTCGTCATGTTGAAGTTCAAGTCCTTGGCGATGGCGCGGGTCATGCAATTCATTTATATGATCGCGATTGCTCATTACAACGTCGTCATCAGAAAGTGCTCGAAGAAGCCCCTGCCCCCAATTTACCAGAAAACGCACGCGCAGATATTTTGGCAGCTTGCGTACGTGCGTGTCAGGATATGCAATATCGCGGCGCAGGAACATTTGAGTTCTTATTCGAGAATAATCAATACTTCTTTATTGAAATGAATACTCGTGTTCAGGTTGAACATCCAGTGACTGAATGCATTACTGGCGTAGATATTGTTGAACAACAAATTCGTATTGCTTCTGGGTTAGGTCTTAACTTACAACAAGAAGATATCGTTGAACGTGGTCATGCGATCGAATGCCGGATCAATGCAGAAGATCCAAAAACCTTTGCGCCATCCCCGGGTAAAGTCACTCAATTTCATGCACCCGGCGGTGCTGGCGTACGAGTAGATTCACATTTATATAATGGTTATGTGATTCCACATTGCTATGATTCATTGATTGCAAAACTGATTGTGCATGGTAAAGACCGTGCGACTGCCCTTGCACGCACGCGACAAGCCTTAGATGAAATCATTATTGAAGGTGTAAAAACCAATATTCCACTGCATCGTGATGTGATCTTAGTTGATCATGTATTTAATCATCAAGCCGTAGACATTCACGATTTAGAAAAGCGTTTATTGGTGGAGTCTGTATAATACAGGCTTCGAACATCTGAATAAGGCAATTAACCGCTTGCGCTCGACTCAAATTCCCGTCACTGATCCAGCCGCTGGGCTGCGCATCACCGAAATTTTCTATTCGCTACAAGGTGAAGCCCGTGATTCGGGCTATCCCACAGTGTTCGTCCGCCTAACAGGTTGTCCATTACGTTGCACGTATTGCGATACTGCGTACGCATTTGAAGGCGGTACGCGTATTGCGTTGGATGAGATTGTGACGGAAGTGAAGTCACATGGTGATCAAGTGAAGCATATCTGCGTGACTGGAGGCGAGCCGTTAGCACAACCTAATTGTATTCCACTGCTCAAAACATTATGTGATGCAGGATATATTGTTTCGCTTGAAACATCGGGTGCAATAGATGTGTCGCAAGTTGATGCCCGCGTATCGCGCGTGGTTGATTTAAAAACGCCTGATTCTGGTGAAATGAAGCGCAATTTATTATCCAACCTACCCTTACTTTCCAAACATGATCAAATCAAATTTGTGATTACTAGTCGTAGTGATTATGAGTGGTCTCGCGAGATGCTCAAACAACATGCGCTGGATCAACTCGTTGGCGAAGTCTGGTTTTCACCATCATTTGCAATTGAAGCGGGGCAAGTTGGGCTGCCAAAGATTGCACGCGAATTAGCCGATTGGATTGTCGAAGATAAACTACCTGTGCGATTTCAACTACAGTTGCATAAGTTACTTTGGCAAGATGAAGCTGGGCGATAAATTTTTAAAAAAAACTTACTTTCAAAATAAAGATCCCGTACATTAAGTACGGGATCTTTATTTTTCATGATTAACTACGCGCTGCAATTTTTGCTTCACGCTCCCGCAAGTGCTCACCACTCTTCAACTTATGATGAATATGCGGATCATGAGATGCGTACTGCGGAATGAGTGAACCAATGATCATGCCTAATGCACTTGCAATCACGCCTACGCCCTGAGGTGTCAGCACTTGCAGCGGTTCAACAAAAGCTGGACCGATAAGCATCGTAATCCAAGTCGTTAAACCCATAAAGATCGCAAACAAAGCGCCTTGATTGGTCGCCTTAGACCAATATACGCCGCAAAGTAATGGAATAAACGCCGCAACCAAAGTCACTTGATACGCATTCTCGACCATTTTAAAAATACTGGCTTTAGAGTACATCGCATATAAAGTCACGATAATTGTGAAGCAAACCGTCACAATTCGCATAGTAAGAAGTAATTGTTTGTCCTTCATTGCTGGAAACCTTGGTTTCAAGATATTTTCAGCAAACATCACTGAAGGTGCTAACAATGTGGCGGACGCACAACTTTTAATCGCAGACAACAATGCACCAAAGAATAAAATTTGAGCAATTAACGGTGCTTTAGTCATCACTAAAGTCGGCAGGATCTTTTGTGGATCGGTATCAATGAGACGCGCAACCATTGTCGGATCTATCAAGGTAGCCGAATATGCCAAGAACATAGGAATAAAAGCAAAAACAAAATACATCACACCACCAAGCACGGTTGCCCAGACTGCAATGTTGATGGTTTTTGCCGACTGAACGCGCTGGAAAACGTCTTGTTGTGGCATCGAGCCAAACATCAGAGTACCCCATGCCGCAATGAATCCTGCAACCGCTGCGAAATTACCATCAGGCCAGAAATTAAATTTGCCAGCGTCATACGCATGTTGCGCAATCACACCCACACCACCAACTTGACCTGAAATCTCACCACCAATCCAGATCATTCCCAAGACAATCACAATCATCTGAATGAAATCTGTAATCGCAACTGCCCACATGCCACCGAAAAACGTATAGATCAGAATGGTCATCGAACCAATCCACATACCTTGCACTGTGGTAATACTACCGTCAGAAAGTAGGTTGAAAACCAAACCCAACGCAGTAATTTGTGCACCGACCCAACCGAGATAGGAGATGATAATTGCAACTGTAGTCATCAACTCAACTTTAGAGCCGTAACGTAGTTTATAAAAATCACCAATGGTGAGTAGTTTCATGCGATAAAGCGGCGCAGCAAAAAACAAACCAACCAAGATCAAACATAACGAAGCGCCAAACGGATCTGCCACAATACTATTTAAGCCGCCCTGTAAAAAGGTCGCAGGAATACCAAGTACAGTCTCTGAACCAAACCATGTCGCAAATACCGTCGCAGTGACCACATAAAATGGCAAGTTACGACCCGCAATTGCAAAGTCTCTCGAATTCTTAACTAAACGACCCGCCCATAGCCCGATACCAATCGAGACAACCCAATACGCAATGACAAACCCAAATAGTATCGACATATCAACACTCACAACTCAATATGGTAAATCGTAAAATAGTGGTTCGTTACGTCTAGAAAAATCTAGCAAAAAATAGTCCAACACCTAAGTACATTAAATACTTAGAGCTCGATTTTCATAAAAACAATCGCATAAACAACTAATCTTATCTAAAAAAACCGCCCTTAAAAAAGGACGGCTTCTATAAAAAAGATAATGAATCAATGATTAAAAATTAATGACCGCCGCCATTAACTGCTTTAAACATCTCTTCAATCACTTTCTTAGCGTCACCGAAGATCATCATAGATTTGTCCATGTAGAACAAATCATTGTCTAGACCTGCGTATCCTGTTGCCATTGAACGCTTGATGATCATGATCGTGCGTGCTTTGTTGGCTTCAAGAATCGGCATGCCGTAAATCGGTGAACTTGGATCATCTTTTGCCGCTGGGTTAACCACGTCGTTTGCGCCAATGACTAAAACCACATCAGTACCCGCAAAGTCCGAGTTAATCTCGTCCATTTCGAGAATGTCTTCGTATGGAACAGCTGCTTCAGCGAGCAAAACGTTCATATGACCTGGCATACGACCCGCAACTGGATGAATCGCAAAACGTACTTTTACGCCTTTTTCTTTCAGGGTATCAGCAAGTTCTTTCACCGCATTTTGCGCACGTGCTTGAGCCATACCGTAACCTGGTACGATGACCACGCTATCCGCATTTGACATCAAGAAGCCAGCATCTTCTGCTGAACCTGAACGATAGTTCTTTTGCTTTTGATCGCCAGTCGCAGTTGAAGCAACTGCTGCGGCACCAAAGCCACCGAACAATACGTTAAACAATGAACGATTCATCGCGCGGCACATCACATACGACAGAATCGCACCTGAAGAACCCACCAATGAACCCGCAATGATCAACATTGAGTTGTTCAAAGTGAAACCAATACCTGCTGCTGCCCAACCTGAAAACGAGTTCAGCAAAGACACAACCACTGGCATATCACCGCCACCGATTGGACCAATCCACACAAAACCAAACGCTAAAGACAAAACAACCATTGCCCAGAACGATGTGAGTGATTCTGTTGTGAAGTAGTGAATACCAAAACCGAGCATTGCGATAAACAAAATGGCTTGAACGGGTTTAACCCAGCCACCTTTCATTGTTTTCGCCCATTTCTTTGCCGCTAATTTGCCGTAAGCAAACAATGACGCAGTAAATGTGATCGCACCAACGAAACAACCAATGAACAATTCAAAACGATGCACGCCGTCGTGATAAACGCCTTGATGCAATACAGCAGCAATCGCGATACAAACCGCAGATAGACCCACTGCAGAGTGCATCAATGCTACTGTTTCTGGCATATGCGTCATCGCAACAGTACGTGCGCGATAGAAACCAATGATACCACCCGCAACCATCGCAGCGATGATTAACCACACAACTGGACTTGCTGGTGCAGGCACAACGAAGAACGTTGTGATCACTGCAATGGTCATCCCGATCATGCCATAACGATTACCTTGAATCGCTGTTTTTGGACTAGACAAACCACGGAGCGTCAAAATAAATAAAACCGCGCCAATCAAATAAAACCAATCGGCGTATTGTGATATAAAATCATGCAGTGCTGACAATTCGTATTCTCCTTATTTCTTTTTCTTGAACATAGCGAGCATACGTTCGGTGACCGCAAAGCCCCCGAATATGTTGATGCTAGCCAAGAATACGGCAAATGCACCCAGCAAGCTGGTTGGAGTAATGTCTTGGAACGTTGACGCATCAGCGCCAGTTCCACTACTTACGACTTGCAACATTGCACCGACGATCACAACACCCGACAACGCGTTAGTCACCGCCATAAGTGGCGTGTGCAGTGCAGGCGTTACGCCCCAAACCACATAGTAACCAACGAAAATTGCCATTACGAAAATGGTAAATACACTAATGAATGGAACAGTTGCAGCATGTGCAACCGCTTGATTCATGATTTCAGGAAGAACTTGAGGATTCATGTCTTGCTCCTTAACCGCGCTTCAGCAGTACTTGACCACCATGAGTGACGAGCAATGCTTTTTGAATCTCTTCTTCAGGATTCAATTGCAAGTTGCCTTCTTTATCAAACAAGGTCGACACAAAATTAAAGACATTACGCGAATACAGCGCAGATGATTCAGTTGCCAAAGTTGCTGGAATATTTGGGATACCCAAAATCTTCACACCATTTTCAGTCACGACAGTTTCACCAACAACAGAACCTTCAACGTTGCCGCCAGTTTCTACTGCCATATCGAGAATAACCGAGCCTGGTTTCATTTTAGCGACTGTTGCCGCTTTAATGAGACGTGGTGCATTACGACCTGGAATCAATGCGGTAGTGATCACGATGTCAGCATTAGCAACCGCTTTATCCACGATCACTGCTTGGTCTTGTACGTACTGTTCAGAAGGAATCCAAGCGTAACCGCCTGTACCTAATGCTTT
>JACMMY010000003.1 GCA_014378805.1 Moraxellaceae bacterium | reverse complement strand
TGAAAATTTTTGATCCGAAAACGGTTCTCCGTGCCACGATTGAAACTTCAAGAATGTCGATTGACTCGACTTTGCTTGCACCAATGCGTTATAGCACTGGATTTATGCTGGGGGCGAACCCTGTCGGATTATTTGGCCCAATGACTTCAAATGCTTTTGGTCATATAGGGTTCTCTAATATTTTCTGTTGGGCAGATCCGCAGAGAGATATTAGCGTTTCAATTCTGAACTCGGGTAAATCGGTCGTTGGTACGCATTTACCTGCTTTGGGAAATTTGTTGTATCAAATTTCTAAGAATTGCGACAAGGTTTTGACTAAAGATCGACGCTCAGTATTTGGTCATGACCTCGCAAAAATTCATGCTGCGCATTGATCGGTATTAAAAGAGAGTAGTCGTGAGGTTTTTTAAATGGTGATTCAATTAGAAAACCGATTCTTGCGGCTTATTTCGCTCATTCTGTTATCGGTAACTTTTGTCGGTTCAGCAGACGCTGCAACTTCAATCGGGGCAAATCCTTTATGGGCAACCACCCTCAGTGTTAATAAAGGGTTGCCCAATCTCCATCGTGTCAATAGTTCACTCTATCGTTCTGTGCAACCAACCCAAGCGGGCTTTGAGTTTTTAAGTCATCAGCCGCGATTATATTTGTTGGATCATCCAATCAAGACAGTGTTGTCACTTCGCGCTTTTCATGATGATTCTAATATGATGTCGAAATTGACTCCATTAAGATCTGAGCAAATTCGATTTAATACATGGCATCCTGAGCATGAAGATATCCTTAAATTTTTGCGTATCGTCACAACGCCCGAATTACAACCTGTACTTGTGCATTGCCAGCATGGTGCTGATCGCACAGGCACCATGATTGCTATTTATCGGATTGTCGTGGAGGGATGGACTAAAGAGCAAGCAAAAGAAGAAATGGTGCGAGGGAACTTCGGTTTCCATCCTATTTGGAAAAATTTACTCCGTTTTATCGATGATTTAGATGTTGAGACGCTTAAATCCGATCTTGCGAAAGAAGGTGAGTGGAAGTTATAACAGGTCACGATAAACTGAATATTAAGTTTACATAAAAGGGAAAAATGAGATGATTACTGTTCATCACCTGAATAACTCGCGTTCGCAGCGCATACTATGGTTGCTGGAAGAGTTAGGTTTACCTTATAAAATTAAACATTATCAACGCGACTCTAAAACGATGCTCGCGCCGGCTTCGCTTCGTGCTGTGCATCCATTAGGGAAATCGCCTGTCATTACTGATGATGCTATAACGGTTGCGGAAACGGGGGCGATTATTGAGTATCTCGTCGATCGTTATGATGACGGTCGTTTAGTGCCTGTGAAAAATACGAATGATTTTTTGAAGTATCGCTATTTTATGCATTATGCAGAAGGTTCTCTGATGCCTTTTTTGGTCATGAAACTGGTTTTCAATAAAATTGAAACCAGCCCAATGCCTTTTTATGCTAAACCAATTGCAAAGAAAATTGCTCAAAAAACATCACAAACCTTTATTCAGCCAAATTTAGATACTCATTTGAAATTTCTAGAATCAGAGCTTCAGAACACTGAGTGGTTTGCTGGAAATGAGTTTACAGCTGCTGATATTCAAATGAGCTTTCCGCTTGAAGCCGCAACGTCACGGGGCGGATTGAGTTCAACTCATCATCCAAAATTGAAAGCGTTTCTTGATCGAATTCATGCGCGCCCTGCGTACCAGCGTGCACTGGAAAAAGGTGGCGAGTTTAAGTTGGGCTAAGGGTAAATCAAGAGTAAATCCTCCCTAACCCTCCTTTTGCGAAGGAGGAGATGATTTTGACTTTTAATTCTTTACGGCCATACATTCGAAATAACGAAGCCTGAATAATTCCACTCAGTACAGATTGAAAAAAACTCAGGTCAATTAATGGAGTTTTTTTCTGTACGGCAGTGACTCTGTGTTAAAATCTCACGCTTAATTTGACTGCCTTGCTTCTATACGTTGCATCTTTCGCTCACCGTTTGAGGGTATTTCCATGTTTGCCAATATTTCTATCCATGAATTTGATCCAGAACTCGCCGCTGCGATTGATGCAGAAGATCAACGCCAAGAAGATCATATTGAGCTGATTGCGTCCGAGAACTACTGTTCCCCAGCGGTCATGGAAGCCCAAGGATCACGTTTAACCAATAAATATGCAGAAGGTTACCCAGGCAAGCGCTACTACGGCGGTTGTGAGCATGTAGATGTGATTGAACAGTTGGCGATTGATCGCGCGAAAGAATTGTTTGGCGCTGAT
>JACMMY010000028.1 GCA_014378805.1 Moraxellaceae bacterium | reverse complement strand
GGTTCAGACCAACAAAAAGTGGTGGGATCGTTGTCTGGTGGTGAGCGTAACCGCTTGAAACTGGCAAAGGTTCTGCAAAAAGGCGCGAACGTGATCCTCCTCGATGAGCCATCGAATGATTTGGACGTCGAAACTTTACGTGCGCTGGAAGATGCGATTCAGGTGTTCCCGGGTTGCGTGATGGTGGTATCGCATGATCGCTGGTTCTTGGATCGAATTGCGACCCATATCTTGGCGTTTGAAACTGAAGGTCCTGAGTGGTTCGACGGTAACTATACTGAGTACGAAGCCTATCGTAAGGCGAAGTACGGTAAAGATGCGGGTCCACACCGCATGAAGTACAAGAAAATTTCTGGATAATATGTCAATGAAGAAGAGCGCTGATTGGCGCTCTTTTTTGTATGAGCTATTTGTCTTTGATGGATTTAATTCGTCGAAATTCTTATGCTTGGGAGAGTAATTTAATTCTAATTAAAAGACCTGAGAAAATATGTTGAACTCATGGATGCTTCATTGGCGAAAAATATTTTTATTTCTACTTACATCATTAGCCATCCAACAAGCGAATGCTGAATATATCGCGGTTGATACAGGTCACACGCCATTGCATCCCGGTGCAACCGGCGCGAATG
This sequence comes from Moraxellaceae bacterium, assembly GCA_014378805.1. Classification (GTDB taxonomy): domain Bacteria; phylum Pseudomonadota; class Gammaproteobacteria; order Pseudomonadales; family Moraxellaceae; genus Aquirhabdus. Next base: position 4,313 of record JACMMY010000028.1, on the reverse strand, counting down.
GTCGTGTGGAGTATTTATATAATCTGAGTGTGACTGACGCGCTGGCTCAGGATTTAGTTGCCAGAGGTGATCGTGTTTCACGCACTTCAGCAGATGGCAAAGAAATTAGCCTACAAGAGCGTTCAGCAAATGCGCCAGATGCGGATTTATTCATTTCTATTCATCATGATTCAATCTTGCAGGAATGGATTGATGCAGGACGCAGCAAAGAGTTTTCTGGATATTCGATCTTTGTCTCCAAGAAAAATACGCATTATGAGCAAAGCTTAAATTGTGCTCAGAAGATTGGCGAGCAAATGCTTATGATTGGTGAGAATCCATCGCTTTATCATGCCATACCCGTTCAAGGTGAAAATCGTCTGTTGATAGATCAGTATTTTGGTGTTCATCAATATGATGATTTGATCGTCCTGAAAACTGCGCCCATGCCAGCCGTTTTGGTAGAAATTGGCGTGATTGCTAATCCTGATGAGGAAGCGCGTCTAAGTAAACCTGAGGTTGTTCAGCGTGTATCACATGCCATTGCGACAGGCATACATGCGTGTTCAATGACTAAAAATCTAAAATAATCATTAACGTAGAGCGTGATACTACTTTGCGTGATGAATATTTTTTAAAATAAATACCACTCATAAAGTATTACCAACCTAAGTAGCCCATTGAACGGACTCGAAATGTGTGGTGTTTGCTCAACCGCAAAATAAATCACTTCGACTCAGCTCAGTGAACTGTTTTTGTAGCCCTTAGAATTTGATAAATGGAAAAAATACACTAAAAAATAATGACTCAACTGTCGTTTTTAGCCCATTCACGCAAAATAAATTTCTGCACTTTACCTGTCGGTGTCCTTGGAATATCAATAAAAATGACATGCTTGGGCACTTTAAAACGTGCGGTATTTGCACGGCAGAATTCAATCACTTCTTCTGCGCTGAGTACGGCATCAGTCTTGAGCTTAATAAATGCGCAGGGCACTTCACCCCATTTCTCATCAGGTTTGGCAACAACCGCCGCATCTTGAATACTCGGGTGACGAAAAAGAATTTCTTCAAGCTCAATGCTTGAGATGTTTTCACCGCCAGAAATAATCACATCTTTTGAGCGATCTTTGATTTCGATATAGCTGTCTTCATGCCAGACGGCGATATCACCAGAATGAAACCAACCGCCTTCAAAGGCTTCGTTCGTTGTTTTTGGATTCTTGAGATAGCCCTTCATCACGACATTTCCGCGCATGAAAATCTCGCCGAGTGTCTGACCATCTTTAGCGACTGGCTGCATTGTGATGGGATCGGCAACCATGAGGTCATCTTGAAAGACGACTGGCACACCTTGTCGTGCTTTCAATTTTGCTTTGTGATCAGCAGGATGTTCTTGCCAATCTTCTTGCCAAGCACAGACAACACTCGGTCCATAGGTTTCTGTGAGTCCATAGGTGTGCGTGATCGTAAAACCCATCGCTTCAACTTTTTGAATAATCGCGGGCGGTGGTGGTGCGCCTGCAACCATGGCTTTGACAGGATGTTTGATTCTTTCTTTCAGTACGTCTGACGTATCATTGATGATATTAAACACCATCGGTGCGCCGCAAAGATATTCCACTTTTTCACGTTCAATCACGGTCAGGATCGCTTCGCCGCGCACATGGCGCAGACAGACATTGACACCTGCGATTGCCGCAATCGACCATGGAAAGCACCAACCATTGCAGTGAAACATGGGCAATGTCCACAGATAGACCGCATGGCTTTGCATGCCCCACGACATGACATTACTGATGGCATTCAGATATGCACCGCGATGATGATAGACCACGCCTTTTGGATCGCCTGTTGTACCCGATGTGTAATTAAGGCTGATCGCATTCCATTCATTGGTGGGTTTACTCCAGATGAAATTTTCATCGCCTTGCGCAATAAAATCATCATAGCTGATGGATCCTAAATACTCGCCACTATCAAAAGTTGGATCAACGATATCTATGACGAGTAAATCAGGATTATTTAATAGTGCTAATGCTTCTTTGACCACACCTGAAAACTCTCGTTCAGTGATTAGAATTTTGGCTTCAGCATGTTGCAAGATAAAAGCAACGGTTCGTGCATCAAGACGCGTATTGATCGAATTGAGAACAGCGCCTGCCATCGGTACACCAAAGTGAACTTCAAAATGTTCTGGCAAGTTCGGGCTGAGGACGGCGACTGTATCGCCAATACCGACGCCATGAATTTTTAGACGATGTGCAAGTTGGCGGCATCTGGCATAGGTTTGAGCCCAAGTACGACGTATTTCACCATGTACGATAGCGAGTTTATTAGGGTAAACCATGGCAGCATGCTGCATGAATTTCAGTGGCGTCAGTGCTTCAAAGTTCGCAGGGACTTGGTAGAGGTTGTTTTCGTAGATGTTCATTGTTCTAAGTCGTCCTTGAGTTGCTTTAACATGAGATCACCGCTCGATTTGTCTTGCCCAAAAGGATACTTTTATCCTTTGAATAAAGGACAGTAACGTGAGTTCGTAGGCTTTTTAAATCAACAGCTCGGCGTTTAGTGGCTTCCATACACTTTGTATTATTCAGCGTCGTCCTGAATCCAGCCGATACTATAGATAATCAATCCAAAGACGGATATACCTAATGATAAATAGGATAGTTACTGCAAGAAATACCTATAATTTTTGTATAAAAAAAGGACACCATGTGTGATGTCCTTTTTTGTTTCTTTGTTATGAACTGAGTGAGTAGGGGTTAAACATTCAACTTTTGCAAAGCTTCTACACGTTGTTCAATGCTAGGATGCGTTTGAAATAACGCAGCAATGCTAAAACCTTCTTCCTTACCGGCACTGATCGCAAATGCTTTCATTTCAGCAGGCATCTGATCAGGCATATCTTGTTCCTGACGTAAGCGAAGGAGTGCGTTAATCATCGCTTGTTTACCCGCTAAACGTGCACCCGCTTCATCAGCGCGGTATTCGCGGATACGCGAGAACCACATGACGATCGCAGAAGCTGCTATGCCCAATACAATATCCATCACGATACTTGTGACGAAATAAGCAATGCCTGGGCTATCGCTTTCGTTTTTAAAGACAGTGCGATCGACAAAGTTACCAATTATCCGCGCAAAGAACATCACGAACGCGTTGACTACACCTTGAACGAGTGCAAGGGTCACCATGTCACCATTAGCGACGTGACCAATTTCGTGGGCGAGCACAGCGCGTAATTCGTCTTGATTCATGCGCTCAAGTAAGCCTGTGGAGACTGCAACTAATGCTGCATTTTTGTTCCAACCTGTGGCGAACGCGTTAGATTGGTAGCTCGGAAAAATACCGACTTCTGGTGGTTTAATCCCTGCGTTTTGCGCAAGTTCACGAACGGTTTGTAGTAACCATTGTTCTGCTTGGTTGGAAGGTTGTTCAATAATTTGGGTCTTGGTGCTCCATTTCGCCAACGGTTTCGACAAAAAGAGTGAGATCGCTGAACCCACCATGCCGTAGGCAAAGCACAATACTAAAAGATTCCCTAGATTTAAGCCGCCTGCTGTATGCGTAGAACCTACACCCAGAATCGATAAAATAATACCGACAACGACCATCACCGCGAGGTTAGTCAATAAAAAAAGACCAATCCGCAACATGGAACATTCCTCTTTAATAAATCGCAGTCAGAATTGACCACGTACAAACATAATAGTGGCGTAGTGGGCGTTTTCAATTGTATTCACGTAAAGAGTCATAAAATTGACAAATTTGATCTATCACGCAAGTCATTCACTCATTGCTAAAACGTACTAAAAGAAGTCATAAATGCACTTGCGAAGGGGAGCTAAAAGACTACAATCAAATCGAATGTATAATATTTTTAGAATCTATTCTTGTTCATTCGTTCAATTTAATTCGCTTCCAAAGTCATCAGTAGAGGTTCTTATATGGACATGTCAGCCAATAATATCGAAACGTTATTTGCACAGTTAGGTCTTCATAATAGCACTGAGGCAATCGCTCAGTTTGCTGCAAGTCATCAGTTGTCTAAAGATGTTTATATCAATAATGCACCGTTTTGGAATGACGGTCAGCGACATTTTTTACAAGATGCGTTGCGACAAGATTCTGATTGGTCAGAAGTGGTTGATCAGCTCAATGTGTTATTGCATGGATGACCAAATCCACATCATCAGTGATCACAACACTCAACTATGCTCACTGTGCGCAGTCGTGTGGGCCAACATGCTACGCACGCTCTGACTGCGCTGCACGGATTATAATGATATCTGAATTGTTGCGAATCATAGTCCCGTTCAGTATTTTACT
>JACMMY010000027.1 GCA_014378805.1 Moraxellaceae bacterium | reverse complement strand
TCAATCTAAAACACCTAAGCTATTGTTTAATCTACTTATTTAAAAGCACATCACCGTCGCTGTGGGGTGCATTCTATACATTTCCACACCACTGTCAAACCCTTTCTTCATTTTATTATTCGTATGGGTGTTTTGTAGGCGTTTTGGCTAGATATGGCGTCAGACAGTCGTACTATAACTATTTTTCACATTCCGCAAATGTTTAATAAAGATGTTCAGAACATTCTTTTATAAGTATTCAACTGCTTTAATGCTATAAACTTTCACAAATTCAACAGTGCGCTTAATCGCAAACTCTCTCAATAGCATTTATGCTCATTTTTATGGTCTCATTACGATTAAAAGTACATCTTTAAATTATCAGCAATACATTGCTGTAGCATTTTATCTCTCCCACAAAAATTTGCGCTCAGATTCACTAATCATCACATCATTGATACTTGCATATCGTTTTTGCATGAGGCCGTCTGCGGCGAATTCCCAGTTTTCATTACCATACGCTCTAAACCATTGACCTGCATCATCATGATATTCATATTCAAAACGTACAGCGATTTTATTATCAAGAAATGCCCACAGTTCTTTCTTCAGACGATAGTCATGTTCTTTTTGCCATTTTTTTGTCAAAAAATCCTCAATTGCAGCGCGACCATTAATAAATTGAGAACGGTTGCGCCATTCACTATCAAGCGTATATGCGGAAGCAACACGCGCAGGATCTCGGCTATTCCAACCATCTTCCGCAGCCTGAACTTTTTGCAGCGCGGTTTCGAGGTTAAACGGAGGTAAAGGTAGTCGCATAACAAACTCCTGAATTGATGTGACGACAGAAATGCATCGTGAATTTAAATCCCAACTATGACATATTGTGCATAGATAGACGCTGCATTCAGCATTCATTCTTTTGATAAGTTAAATCAATATGTCGAACATCGTTCCTTTAGTCTTGTTTGGTGGTACTTTTGATCCTATTCACAATGGACATATTTGGATGGCGCATTCTGTTTTCCAGCAATTCAATGAAGTGGGCATCCATGCTGAGATTCGTTTTTTACCGACTGCGTGTTCACCTTTCAAGAAGACACAAACCAGTGCGAAACATCGCCTCGATATGCTTAGATTAGCGATACGCGATACGCCTTTTGCAATTGATAAAACCGAAATCTATTCGACGTCAACGCCATACACGATTGATACGCTCAATACAATTAGAGAGAGGGTTGGTTCTCTACGTCCGTTAATTTTTATAATGGGTCAAGACAGTTTAGATAGCCTCCCCCAATGGAAGGGTGGCTTCGAACTCTTAGAAAAGACGCATTTATGGATTTTTCCGCGTATGAATGGCAAAAAAACTAATTTTCTAACTCTGCCTACTGAAATTCAAAATAAGCAAAGTTTCAATCCTAAAGATCTGTATTTAAATAGAAATGGATTGATTTATTTAGATAAATATAATCCACCACCTCTGAGTAGTAGTTCAGTTCGCGAACATTCTGCAACATCTGAATTATCAATATTGCTTAAAAAATCGCTTCCACCGCGCGTTTTAGCGTATAATCGCAAAACCAAACTTTATGGATTTACATCCCCGTATGAATCTTGAACCTACAACAGGTCATTCATCTCCTGCCACGCATAGCGATTTAAATGCTGGCAACTTGAAACAAAGCTCCGTGAAAGATCGCACCTTAAACGAATTAGCAGCACCTGATACAAAAAAACCAAGCCCTCTCACCAGTGAGCAAGAAGTTGCTGCTTGTCTTGAGATTGTGCGACTTGCACTTGCCGATGTTAAAGCACAAAATATCGTCGAATTAGATGTCCGTGGTATCAGTAATGTCTCAGACGTTCTGGTTATCGCTAGCGGTACATCAACACGTCATGTGAAAGCGCTCGCAAATAACGTATCAGAAGAATGCAAAAAAGCAGGCTTCCGTCCAATCGGTATGGAAGGCGAACGTGATGCTGAGTGGATTTTGGTTGACTTAGGTTTGGTCGTGGTTCATGTGATGTTGCCTACTGCACGCACATTCTATGATCTTGAAAGTCTGTGGAAACCACAAGCTTAATCCATTTGTTGTGATGTCGATATGAGCCGCTAATTGCGGCTTTTATTGTTTTCGGTTGTTGGTTTATTTGACGGCGAAGATCAAAAAGCAAATCCCTCCTAACCTCCCTTTCTAAAAGGGAGGAACTTTCTCCCTCCTTTGTAAAAGGAGGGCTAGGGAGGATTTGCTCTTAACGTTAATGAATACAACACAATGTTCCTCGCCCGGCTCAAACAGTTGCTCCAGACGGTTTACAAGCAAAAAGCTTCATCTAAAAAGCGAAAAGTTAAGTTATTTACTAGGTAGATTTACATGAAAATTCGGCTTCTCATGATTGGTCAAAAAATGCCTGATTGGGTACAAGAGGGTTTTAATGATTATTTTAAGCGTGTACAGCCGCTAATTCCTGTACAACTCGTTGAATTACCGATGGCACGACGTGGTAAATCAGACTCGGTAGCAGATATTCAAAAATATTGCCAAAGCGAAGGGCAAAGTATTCTGAATAGCTTGCAGCCGCGTGAGCGATTGATTGCACTGGAAGTGGGTGGGCGAAATCTTTCTACGGAAAAACTCGCCACAACGATGCAGAGTTGGATGTTAGATGGATTAGATATTGCGCTTGCGGTTGGGGGCCCTGATGGTTTATCCGATGAAGTTCGACAAAAATCAGAATGGCATTGGTCATTATCGTCTCTTACACTGCCTCATCCTTTGGTTCGCGTGATATTGATTGAGCAGCTCTACCGTGCGATGAGTCTAAATAAAGGTCATCCTTATCATCGAGCTTAATAATGACACAGATCAAAACCATATATTCTTAATAATATATGGTTGGTTCAATTGCTTTACTCTCAAGCTGACGAAGTTCATCATACTCAAAACTCCATCGAAGAATCACCATGACTTTCGCTACCCTGCCCGCACTTTTTATCTCTCACGGTTCGCCTATGATGGCGGTAGACGCAGGAGAGGTCACGGACGCGATGCATCGGTTATCGATTAATTTGCCCAAACCGAATGCAATTATCGTCGTTTCGGCACATTGGGAAAGTGATGCGCTCGAAGTATCCACAGCCTCTCGTCCTGAGACATGGCATGACTTTAATGGTTTCCCCGAAGAACTATATCAAATCCGCTACCCAGCACCCGGAAGCCCTGCACTTGCTGAACGGATCATCCAACTGTTGATCGATGCGGGTTTCGATGCTCATGGGAATGCTTTGCGTCCACGTGACCATGGTGTTTGGGCACCATTACTACACCTTTATCCGGATGCCGAAATCCCTGTCATTCATATTTCTATTCCAAGAACCTTTAATCCACACCAATTATTTAATCTCGGGCAGGCTCTGATCAATTTACGGTCGCAGCAAATTTTGCTGATTGGTTCAGGAAGTATTACGCATAATCTACGTGAGCTTTCGTTCCGTGATCCGTATGCTGCGCCGCCGAATTGGGCAAGTAGTTTTAAAAGTTGGGTGATTCAAAAACTGGGCAATAGTGATTACACGGCTGTTTTGAATTGGAAACATGACGCACCCAATGCGAAACAAAATCATCCTACGGATGAGCATTTAGAGCCCTTATTTTTTGCGATGGGTGCAGGGTCACGGTTTAGTGTGGTGCATTCAAGTTTTACCATGGGTTCGCTCGGCATGGATATTTATCGGTTTGATTAATTGGATCTCAACCGATAAATACTTCTGCTCCAAATGACGACTATAAATAACCATGACCCCAGCGCATTATCCAGTTAAAATAGCAGATCGAATCACGCTCTAGACTGAATAATTTTCCATGCTTGCACATCCACACACAGAGCCACAAAAACTGATCGCACTCATCGATGCCGCATTACCACAATGGCAATGCGGTCAATGCAATACACCAGGCTGTCTGCCCTACGCCGAAGCGATTGTGAATGGTGAAGCAATTAACTTGTGTATTCCCGGTGGCGAGCCGATGGTGAAGGTATTGGCGGAGTTGACCAATCGTCCGATTGAGCCTGTCGCGCTGGCTCCGTTTCCCTTGCAATCGGATGGTCGTCCGCAAGCAATCCGTGCCGTAATTAGAGAAGCTGAATGTATCGGCTGCACCAAATGTATCGATGCCTGCCCTGTCGATGCGATTATGGGTACAGCCAAAATGATGCACACGATTTTGACTGATTTATGTACAGGTTGTGAGTTATGTATTCCGCCCTGCCCTGTTGATTGTATTGATATTATTACGATTGAACCGCTTCAGCCGATCTTTGATGCGCAATATGAATTGCAACGTGAGCATCAGTTCAAACAAGACCAGAACGATTTACGTCAACGTTTTGAAGCGAAACAAGCACGCGAAGCGGCGAAGCAATCTATCAAATTATCAGCTTCACGTTTTGCCAATGAACCTGCGGTGATTGCCAGCGTCGCACCGCCAGCACCTGTGCCATCAATCAATATTGAAAAACATTCCAGCGCATCTTCGATTCAACTGTCGACATTACGCAGCCAAATTAAAAAATTAGAGAAGCAGCTTGTCGTCATGCCGAATGATGAAAAACGCAAAGCGGATTTAGAGTCGCTTAAAGCTGAACTCGCACAACTTAACGCTGGCGATGCCACATGAAAGCTTTTATATGAAAAAACATGATATCGAAGAGTTCTTCACACGCTTAAAAGAACAACGTCCTGAACCGCGTACTGAACTTGAATACACCACGGCATTTGAATTGTTGATCGCGGTTTTATTGTCGGCGCAATCGACGGATGTGGGTGTGAATAAAGCAACCGCGAAACTTTATCCAGTTGCGAATACGCCAGCCACAATCCTCGCGTTAGGTTTAGATGGGCTGAAAAGTTATATTAAAACCATTGGTTTATATAACAGCAAAGCCGAAAACATTATGAAAACCTGCCAGATCTTGATTGATCAACATGGCGGTGAAGTGCCTGATACGCGCGAAGAATTGGAAGCGCTGGCAGGTGTTGGGCGTAAGACGGCGAATGTGGTGTTGAATACATTCTTTGGTCATCCGACGATGGCGGTGGATACGCATATTTTTCGGGTGAGTAATCGCACTTCGCTTGCGAAGGGAAAAACGGTTGAGATTGTTGAGCAGAAGTTATTGAAATCGATTCCAGCGCATTACATGATGGATGCGCATCATTGGTTGATTTTGCATGGGCGCTATACGTGTAAAGCGCGAACGCCGCTGTGTGGGACTTGTATTGTCAGTGATTTATGTGGTTGGAAAGAACGGTTTGATTATGGGGTGGCGAATCCGATGGTTGAGGATTAGCTAGAACTTAGTTCTCTCTGGCTCCCACGTTGCACGTGGGATGCCCAACTTTAATCCATTACGCGAACTGTTTAGAAAATTTGATCGATAATTTTCCTGCGTCTACCCATCCACGATTGTTGATCCGATGCTGTTTGGGTATCCCACGTGCAACGTGGGAACCAGAAATGGTTGAGGGTTAGTTCTACTTAGAGCAAGTTAGCCGTTTACCCCACAACAATTAAACCATTGAAAAAACGCACTTCAAAAGCCTCAGGACCACAGTAATCTTCTGGTAGAAGTGAAATTTTTATAATTCGGCCTCCAGAAAGGTTTAGTTCCAATAGCTTTTCTTCTTGTATCACTACTTCCTCAATGGCAGCATTATAAAGCTCTGTTTTCGGATGAGAAAAACTGAGTTTGTTATACACGCAGATAAAAGCCTTAGACAATGTGATATGCCAATAGTCAAAGATTGGCTCAACTGCTTCAACTTTCATTCCAATTAATTGATCAAGTAAATGCAATTTAAAACCCAAAATGAAATTATGATTGTTCTTTTAGAAGGTAGGATGGGTTAAGGAACGCAACCCATCAGACGACATTTGCCAAGCGATGGGTTTCCTTCGTCTACCCATCCTACAACTGATCAAATTATAATTAGCGGCTATTTAGTAAATGAGCTTACAAATACTTGAAATAAAGTAGCGAGAATAATAAAAGACATGAAAGCGCTTATTGTTAGTGCTGCCGATAATCCATATTTTGAAATGCCACTTCTTTCACTTCTAAAAATTCGACCATTTGCATTTGTGAATAGAGCTCCAACCATACCGCCAAGTGCTCCACCAATAAACATCAAAACAATTGGTAAACCAATCCATACATATTCATACCAACTCAATGGTGGCGCTACATCAATGACTTCATTATCAATTTTAACTTTAGGAATTGGATCAATAAAATTAAATTTTAGTTGTATATTTTTCGTAGTACCGTCGTCTCTCTGGCTCCCACGTTGCACGTGGGATGCCCAATTTTAATCCATTACGTGAACTGTTTGGAAAAATTTGGTCGATGCTTAATCTTAAATTGTTAATTTTATCATGCTACTATCTGCCCAATAACTATAATGAAATGTCACCATCATGGGCCGAAGTCGATACAAAATTACAGATGAAACAGCGGTTCATTTTGTCACCTGCACTGTTTTACACTGGCTACCCGTTTTCACAAATCAAGACAGTGTTGGCATTGTCATTGACAGTTTAAAGTTCCTACAACAAGAAGGTATAAAAATTTATGCTTGGGTTATTCTGGAAAACCATTTACATCTTGTGATCCAAAGCAATAATACTCTGAGTAAGGATTTGGCTCGATTCAAACGACACACTGCATCAAAAATTTTTGCCTTGTTGCGAGAGCGAAACGCAACGACGTTGTTAGATCAATTCAAACACTACAAAACTGCACACAAAGTTGATCGTGAGTTGCAGTTTTGGCAAGAGGGTTCTCACCCTGAGCTTATTGCAAATGACCTAATACTTAGGCAGAAAGTTGAGTATATCCATCAAAACCCTATTAAACGTGGCTATGTTGATCAAGCAGAGCATTGGCGATACAGCAGCGCAAGATCGTATTTAGGATCTGTAGGATTGCTTGAAATTAGTTTTTTTAGTTAAATATTTCATTAAATTTCATAATATTACTAATTTAATGCTGTTTGGGCATCCCACGTGTAACGTGGGAGCCAGAGTCTTATCCAGCGTTTATTTCACCGACAATGCTGATTCGTTTTAATACCCAATGCATCACTCACCCACACCAAATGCCAGCCAAATTTTGACTGAATTGGATGTGACAATTTTTTCAAAGGTAGATGCGAGACGGCCGTTCCAAAGCTCTTATCAAAATTCGCAATCTTAATGAAACCCAAATCACCGCCTTTATCACGCGTATCGATATCAATGCTCTCTTTTCTCGCGATAGCCATTAACTGAAAAAACTGAGGTACTGAAGTATTGGCTGTGATTTTTAAATAGGCTTTTTCAGCGATCTGCTCGTCTGAGTACATGCTATGAAAGACACGATACTTAATGTCTTGCGGAGAACTGCAAATAGGCTTCACTTCTACCGCAGTATCTGTTTGCACAGCGTTATTCCTTGGCTCAATATTATTTTTTTGCTCAGTTGTACTCTGTTGCTTAACAATATGATTTGGCTCAACACTTTGATCAGTCGTTGTACACCCCAAAACCAATAGAGAAATAGCCGTCAATAAAGCAACTCTTTTCATTTTTCATCCTTGAATACTATCGCAAAAACAAAACAGCCAATCCGAAGATTGGCCGCCTATATTACATCAAAGCTGAAACGAAACGATCTATTCGCTTTCTTTTCGGAATCAGCTTTCTTGCAACTGCTGAATAATCGCTGGATTTTCCAAAGTTGAAATATCCGAAGTAATCGCATCACCGCGAGCAATCGAACGCAGCAAACGACGCATGATCTTACCGCTACGGGTTTTCGGTAGCGCATCAGCAAAACGAATTTCCGCAGGGCGAGCAATCGCGCCGATTTCTTTAGCGACGAAAGCTTTCAGGAGTTTAATCATTTCCACTGCGTCATCGCCAGTTGGACGTGCGCCTTTCAATGTGACGAAAGCCACAACCGCCTCGCCTGTCAGCGCATCTGGACGACCAACCACAGCCGCTTCAGCAACCAATGGACTCGCAACCAACGCAGACTCAATTTCCATTGTGCCTAAACGATGACCAGACACGTTCAACACATCATCAATCCGACCGAGAATCCAGAAATAACCATCTTCGTCACGC
>JACMMY010000026.1 GCA_014378805.1 Moraxellaceae bacterium | reverse complement strand
CTTCGCTCATTGCCAGTTCTACATTAATCCGGCAACAGCTTGAACCATTGTATTGATTTCAGGAACCACTATACACCTTGCGAAACGCCCACAACAAACGTGCAACAAATATAGCGATCGTTACGGTGCGGTCGGCCGCTGGTGTCAGGCTTTAGGGTGACGTTTCGGACGGTGGCTGAGTATTCCACGCACATAGTTCATCAATGGATACACGACCATTTGCGACAGTAGGACGCCCCCAAATACGCCTGTGGCGACCAAAATAGCGTAGAGCATTGGAATTGGTATTGTTTTCAGCAAGTCAGTTACTGCAAGCAATTTATAAACTACGCCGATGCAAGGCAAATGAAACAGGTATATCGAGTATGAGGCACTGCCAAGCACTGTAAGCAATTTTGGAACTCGCAGTCCGCCACGCAGTTCTGCGGTGGCAATGCCCATTACGATAAGCGCCGAGGCCGATCCGTACGCAAGCTGGGACGACGGAGCGTAACCATCAAACATACCAAGATTTTCCGCAATTCCGATGGTCAGAAAGACCGCCGCCCCAATCCATGCACAGATCTTGAACGAATTGAGACGGCGACTTTGAACAACATATGCAGCAGCCAAACCGAAAAAGAACTCTAGATTTACTGGTGCGACCAGTTTTTGTATCAAAGGGAAGGATGAAGGCGTAGTAGCGGCATCCCAAATCGTAAAGACGAGAATCATCCAGGAAGCAAACAGGCCTAGTCCCAAGCGCCAATTAAAAATCGCGACAGCAAATACTAGATAAAAAAGTATTTCATGTTGCAATGTCCAAGCGACACCCACATCTCCGCCAAAGGGTAAAAGAGTGGCTGTCGATAAGATAAATGCTAGATCAAGAGTCTTATTTTTACTTGATAGCAAAGTCAACACAATACCAATCCCGAGTGAAAACCAAAAGTAGGGATAAATTCGTGTGAATCGCCGTTCGAAATACTTTAGAAGAGTATGGGGATTCCCGAGATCCTTTCGATGGACAAACATGATAATGAATCCCGACAACACGAAAAAGAAGTCGACGCCGGAGTGCCCGAACTGCGAGACTCCTTGCCATGGAAGGTATCCTGTGTCAGCCTTTAAATGCCGAGCTGCATGGTAAAACACGACCATCACTGCCGCAATTCCTCGAGCTGCTTCAATCGATGACAATTGATTTTTATGGCTTTGGATTGCCGCAATTTCTTTTACAACGCCCTGGCTCATTGGAATCCTAATGAAATGCTAGTCTCACATCGTCCCCAAACGAGGGAGCAAGCGCGCGCAAGCGCCAACTTTGCGTCAGGCGCGATAGTGCCATTATCTCGGATTATGAAATCTGTGTTGGTAATTTTGGGAACTATAAACTAATTCACCAATTTTTCTATATACAAATTCGAATTCATACAAAATACGCAAAAATTCCACTTTCCAAGTGATTCAGTCCGCATCAGCAGTCGTGTAAACTGCGACATCTCCTCCCTCGAGCAAGAGCTTTTTCCGGATATCGACGGGCAAAAATTTTTCGATCCCGACTACTCGCAGTAGATTGCCGATTGGTCGCGGCGTCGGTCTTATGATTTGCCGCTCAATCCAATTTTGATTTGGAAGATAGTCCAACACGTGATCCCGGCACCGCGTGCTTGCCTCACAACTTGCAAGTCGATTGGCGCTGTAAAAGAACGTAGCGCCCTCTGGCGGACGAGCGGACGAAATCAAGTCGAGCGGTTGACCGGCAAACCTGAAGTAATACTTCGCTTTGTAAATCGTTTCGACGTCTGTAAAGATTTTTTCCCCGGGGTGAGCGATCGAATAAGCGAGCAACGCTTTTTCAATGAATCGTGGATTTGTGTTTTCAACCGACAATGCAGCAAAATTGCCTCCGAGTATTGCCAGACCCGCTAGGCTGGAAAACAAATATCTTTTTTGTTGGAATATCGAAACTAGCCACCAAGCAACAATAATTGAAGCTGCCCAAGAAGTTATTATGAAATAGCGAGGAACAAGATAAAGTTTTGGATTCGCACCGAGGAATAAAAACGATACGAACACATACCCGATTAACAATTCCAAGGTTAATGGAATTTGAACCGTCGTTCGGCGACGCCAAAAGGAAATAATTGCGAGAACAAATAACCAAAAGATCAACGTATATTTTTGTGAAATAAACAAATTCAATATTGGATCGATGAAAACATTTACAGTAATGTTTCCTTCGGAATCAAGAAATCCCTTTCGGTTGACAACTTGAGATACCAATGCAAAGCGATCAATTTTGTCATGATGCAAATCAATCGTAAATCGATAGAATGGGTTCCCAGTCATTACCATTAAATAAGTCCAGTCCAAGGCGAGTACCATTGCCGACGCCCCGAACAAGTACATATATCGAACTCTTGCGACCATCGGTTTAAATAAAAAGAGTAGCCCAAAAAACAGAATTAAGCTTGCTGCGGTTTCGCGGGTAATAAAGGAAAGTCCAAGCGCAACTCCGCACAAAACCCAAGAAAGGGTCTTCCCTGGAACTTCGAGAGCTGCACGATAGAACCAAAATGATATAGATAAATAAAATACCTCTGGAACCCCTATTTCCATATAAGTTGCCAAAACTATGAAACCCGGAAGTGTGATGAGAATCAAAGCATTTATTATTGCCGATCCGTATCCGACAAAGCGTTTGACAAACCAGTAGTTCGTCAACACAAATAATGTGAAATACACCGTATTCACTAAACTGATTGCAAACTCATTAAGCCCAAATAATCTAATAAAAACTGCAGCTGGAAGAGTCATCGGATGTCGGAGTTCCCAATGGTTTGTTCCCACATACGGAAACGACTCAACCCAACCGAGCGCACCTTCTAAGTAACTTTTGTCATCGGTTGCCTGGAAGCCAACATAAAAAACCCACATCAAAGAAAACATCATGGTCAGCACGGAAAGAAAAATCAATTTTTGATTTTTGAGCATGGTTTAATTTACGCTTTGATTTTCAGATTATTGCATCGAAAATAAAATTTTTATATGGATAAAATTTATTGAAAAAGCATTGCAGCTAGCATTTATATGCAGTTGAAAAATTTTTTATTTTCAGGTTTGAGGTTAGTTTTATCAAGCCGTTTGAATATTTAACGCAGTGCCAAGTAGGTTTATCGAAATGCAAAGAGCTTATATCCAAAAAAACTAAAGAACATTAAAACGACAGTTGAGATCGCAATTGCGATAGTTGGTATCACACCGCGCACAATAAGCAACGAATAGAGCACAAAGTTTAAAATCGCACTTATCAAAGCTACGCTAATGTAGCGGCCAAGTTCCTTTGCAGTCGCAGGTTCGCTAATGTTGAAAGTAAGTTTACGATTTAAAAACCAAGTAACGGCGATGGCGAACGAAATCGAGGGAATGCGCGCAAGTATTGGAGATAAACCAGCCCAAGAGAGAACCATCACTACCCCTGCATCGATACCAAATCCAATGCTGCCGACCACGACGAACTTAACCAATCGGCGGGTCAATCAAATTCCTTTGTTTGTAGAAGGGAAAAGCCGAGATACACCATACGCTTCATTTCAAGCCGCCCTCGTGCGACGCTGTCAAGCACTAGCCCCGAGCCAAAAGAAACGCCAGCAAGTAAGATGATACCGGTCACGAGAATTGCTGTCGGTATCCTCGGTACCAATCCTGTATGCATATATGTATCGAGCAGGGGATACCCGAGCACCAAGGATATTAACAATAGAAGTACAGCGATACCTCCGTAGAATCGCGCAGGTTGTATTTCTTTAAACAAGAGAGCAATTGTTTTCAAGATACGAAATGCATCGCGAAAAGTCCTGAGCTTGCTAACTGAACCTTCTTGCCGAGCACCATACTCGGTCTGAATTTCAGCAATGGGCATACGAACTTGGCTCGCATGCACTGACATCTCTGTTTCAATCTCGAATCCACTTGATATTGCGGGGAAGCTTTTTACAAATCGACGGGAAAATACTCTGTAGCCAGAAAATATATCGGTAAAGAGTGGGCCAAATAAGCTCCGATAAATGCCGTTAAATAATTTATTACCGATTCCGTGACCAAGGCGGTGCGCATTCGAGTATACATCCCGTCGGGTACCCACCACCATATCAAGATGCTCATTCAATAACTTTGCAATCATTTGTGGCGCGACTTTTGGATCGTATGTGCCGTCGCCGTCGGCCATGATGT
>JACMMY010000025.1 GCA_014378805.1 Moraxellaceae bacterium | reverse complement strand
GTCGATTGGAAATTTGTCGGATATCTTTATAAAAAGATGTGATGGCAGTTTTTCGGTAACTCAAACTAATCGCCATGGCGGTATCATTTTGCGCTTCAAAATAGGCAATCAACGCCATCATCACATCAGAAAACGACTCAACAACCAGTATCTGATCCGTTGTCGTGAAGTCCAAAAATGGTTTTACATTGCGGTGGAACAACTCAGAAACTTTGCGATATAAATCATTGATCGTGACAACACTCTCTCCGGCTTCATAGGCTTTATAATCCTCTGCAATCTCATTTGCCTTGCTTTGCAGGACGAACACATTTTCTTGTACTTTGGTATTGATCTCGATCAAAAGCTTTTTAAATGCAGAAAGTGCCTCTGTATGATCAACACTTCCAGGAGACTGAGATTTAATACTCTGGGCAAAAGAGATCGTGCGCGAGCGCAGGTCATCAAACTCGATATTTGAAAGCTGTTTGTTTCTTTTGGTATCAATAAAGGTGAGTAAATCAAGAATCACTTTATTAAAAGCGATCTTGCCAGAATCACGGTTATCATTGACGAAAAAGCCATTATCGATCAGTGATTCAAGACTGAGTAATTGTTTCAAAGATTCTTTGTCTGGATCGCGTCGGATGTGTTTCTCAAAGTAAGCAAGATACATGACAAGGGGAATTTCACCGCCATTATCTTGGACGTTAATGTGATCCAGAAATTTTAAAAAGTGTTCCTTTTCAGCAATAATCGCCTGAATGATCAGCTCACGATTGAACTTCATGCATTGGCTCCAACACTTGCCCCAAAGACCGCAATATGATGCGGCATGATATGAATATCACACCCTTCCACCATAATGGATGCGGGCTTAAACTGATCAATAAAGATGAATCGACCGACTTCACTGACAATGTGGGCATTAAAAGCAGGTGTCGCACAAAAAATCGAAAAGCCTTGTGCGGATATTTGGTTGATAGTGGCTTGAGAGTTTGCTGGATCTAAAGTTGAAATCTCATCCACAATGATCGGCATGCGCACGATGGTATCGGTCATTTTAATTTCATTGAGCAGTACGGATAATACAAAGGCAGTGACCGTGCTCGTCGTCCCTCCTGATTGGGATTTGGTCATCACCTGAGTGCCATTGACGGTATAGTGGTACGTGATCGACTTGATTAAGTCCGCCATTTTGATGAGACCGGTATTGGTGTTCTGATGCGCTTCAAAGAACTTGAGTAATGAGGTATAGAAACCCTCCTCGGCTAAGGTTTCACCACTGATATTATGTTTGCTTAAGGTATTATTGATCGCGTTGAAATCGGATGTGGTTTCCAAATGGAGTTTGATTTCTGAGAGGTTCGAAATACGCTGACCATTGAGTTTCTGATTGATGTCACTCACGGTACGATTGATTTGCGCAGAAGCTTCATGAATTTCATCAATTTGGAGACGAATATCCTCATTATGACCCCTCACGCGCTCTGAAAAATCGATTCGTTTGTATTCAAGGTTACCAAATGATGTTTTATAGGTTTCGATATCAGCGATCCACTCGATTAAACTACTGCGGATTTTGGAGGGATCCACTTTCTCATCAGCAACCTTCGCCATAAAACCTTCCATTGTCGCTTCAAATTTGCTTTTCTCGCTTTGGCATTGCGTGGCGGTTTTAATCAAAGCGTCCGCTTGTTGTTTGATGGATACATCATCCAAATCAAGCACAATCGCACCACCCAAAAGCTGGAAAGCCATAGGATCATAAACATCTTCCGCACGTTCAAGTGACTTTTTGACCATTTCAAAAAAGTCCTTCGATTCACTCAAATGATCTTTTGACGCTTGCAAAACCTCTACATTTTGTTGAGCAGCGGTATAAGTAGCCTTTTTTAACGCCAGATGATCGGAAAGCTGTTTCTTCTGCTCCATCAACTCAAGGAGCGTCTGCTGTTTTATCGGAATTTGTCGAGTTAAATAGTCAAATCCAGATAATAGATTGACGTCATTTTCTGAATCACTGAGATTTTTTTTGAGCTTATTAATTTCTAATGCAGTCAATTCCTTGTTTTTAAAATTAATGACCCGCGCCTTCAATACATCGACTTCATCGGTTAGATTGAAGATCTCTTCAGATACCTGATCATATTCCTGCTGAATCGATTCAAGCGGCTGTGATGCGTTAAATGGCGTCACTCGAATTCCCGTGATCGGTGACTCTTGAAAGTATAGCGTTTGACGATCAACATCCGTTGTAAACAACTGAGTAAACGACTGAATCGTATCAATGGCGTGATGATCGATTTTGAGGTTAATTCGATTTAAATGCGGATTCAAAGCATTGAAAATCTGCACACTATGCGAGTCAATCTGATTAAGTAGCAGATCAGATTGGTTCTGAAGCACGCTTTTCAAAGCACCAAGTTCGCTCGTTTTTTGCTTTAATAATTGAGTTTTACGTTCTAGGCGCTTGCCAGTTTCCTCTTCAGACTGGTACGACGCCAACGATTCTTTTTGCTCCTCAATATCTTCTTTAAGAATTTCAATAATTTCAGCGATGCTATGGTTGCCATGATATTGGACAATAATACTCTGACATTTATTAATTAAATCATTGGTGTTGTTGAGCTCTTTCTCATGGGATTTGAGGGTACCATCCAATGTATAAAATTCTTGCTCAACTCTCTTGATTTCATTTTTGACTAACATTTGATCGCGGACAGCGTCATCAAACAGTCTATCCACTTCTTTGCATTTGGGTGCGTATGTCTCTAATGATTTAGCTCGCCAAACCTTGAGGTGATGATAAGTGGCTGAATATCGTTTTACCTTGCTAAAAAGCATCTCAAACATCTGCTCAAGCTTCTCAAACGATTCCAGATGATTGGCATACAACTCCAATTGCTTGCCTTGTTTAAAAAGTGCCTGATACTCCTCATAAACCCGTGTTAAGTTGGTTGAGACTTTTTCAGCCTCGCGGCCACGTTTCATTTCAATCAATGCAGCAATCGCGGATGGCAGGATACTTGACTCGGAACCTCCTGAAGCAAAGGCGAGATTATAGATATTTTTGAATGCCTTGATGGAGTCCGCACCGCTATCTTTAAGAGGCACGACGCAAAAAAGAGCATCGGCGCGACCCAAGCTTCCAAACATGATTTCGATCAAGCGTTTTTGTTCCGTCACGCCAATGCCTTTGTGTTGCTTCATAAATGCATGGAGTGATTCAACACACATGTTTTCAGCAAAGGCTTCGCGTTCACAATCCCAAAATTGATGACGTAAGGTCTCATAGTCGACTGGAATAAAGAAACGATGGTATCCAAAACTATTGATCGCATTGGAACGGTACAACACCATACAGAAGGTTCCTGAGGGATTTTCGACCTCCATTGCCAAAAATGAGCTTGGACTAGGAAAATAAAACTGGTAAGAATCCTCGCAGTTATACATGCCACCTTTGCCTTCAAAGCGGAATTTTTTCTCACACTGTCGAAAATCAACTTCAGGAAATAATAGGAGCTTAGTTGCTGCCAAACTTGCAGTTTTTCCCGCATTATTGCGACCAAACATGGCCATGTGATGATCCAGCATGATTTCTGAATAGGCATGGTTTGCCGAATTGACGAAAACGATTCGCTTTAAGGTAAACATCATGTGCATATCAGTGAAATCAAAATTATCCATTTAAAAAACTCTCTTGCTCAATGGTGCGACCCATACGATGAATTAATTGGGCGTAGGGTTTTAAAAATTCAGGACTATCTTGGCCTAGTACCGCAACTTTTTCTAAATAATCTGGATTACGTCGACACGTAACATGATCAAGACGCTCACGAATATCTCTAGGCTGAATGAATGACATTGCTTGCGTTGGCATCAGTTTATAGAGATTGCGTGCTGTTGAAAGTCCACCAAAGTCTAGGTCGAAGCACAAATATAGATGTTCATAGCCACTTAAAAATAGAGCATGCGATGAATTAGAAATTTCATTGCCTGTACCGAATAGAAAATCGAGTGGCTGATCACAAGGAATGTCAGTGTAATTCTGAATGAATGCATAAAATTGTTCAACGTATAAAAACAGTTGGCGATTTTCCAGTACCACAGCCACGCGAGATAGCGTTATAGGACTTTTGAAATTCCCGACTGAATCAATGGTGACAATCTGTGGATGCTGGTTGAGACGTCTAATCAATATCAATGAGCCATCTACTTTATGCCTATGGCTACGGTTTTGCCGAGCAGCGGAATTACGATCATTCCCCATATCATCGATGAGATGACGCAGTTCACTTGCCAACTGTGGGTGAAAATAGCTGACGGTATATTGATCACTATTGACTTTTTCGCCGAGAATATCTGATGGCTCTAATCGGTGCTTTAAATTCAATTGAGCGAGCATTTTTTTTGAATGAAGGGAGATTGATCGAATGACCTTGATCAATGGCGGCAAGCATTATTTTTATACGAGACAGGCTCATGGTAGATTTTGAATGATGTCGATATCTCGTACAATATCATATGACATATGAGATTAGACGTGCAATTCATCAAACAAGGACGTCACCTACCCATTTCATTTATCCATAAAAAAAACCCAGCAAATAAGCCGGGTTTTTTGAGTGATTACACTCATTTATAAAAAAAGAATCGATTTTGGGGTCGATTCCAAACTGGAGCGGGAAAAGAGACTCGAACTCTCGACCCCGACCTTGGCAAGGTCGTGCTCTACCAACTGAGCTATTCCCGCGAAGTGTGGCTATTCTAGCGATTTATCCAAGCGTGTCAAGGCTTTTGAATACTGATCACTCAAAAATTAAGCAGACTGAAATTTCCAAAATTAAATGCCGTGCCCAAACAGTGCCCATTTTTCGCCCTGATTACTTTTCAGTCACTCTAGTTTCGATACCAACCCAGAGTTTTCACTTAGATCATGTTTCTGGTCAGGCACATACTTTAGTAACTCACCAACCTCGATATTCAAAAGCTCGCATAGCTTGCCAATGGTCTCAAAATCAATTCGACTTGTTTGAGCATGATAGAGCTTATGCAACGTCGATTGACTAATTCCAGTTGCTCTTACTGCATCCGTAACTTTCAGTCTTCTTTCGGCCAGTAATACTGGCAAATTACAAATAATCATATAAAAATACCTTTATGCACTAAAAAAACTATTGTATAGAATAAATAATACCTCTAAATTTATCTTATGCACTAATTTTATTGCATCATTGACTATATATTTTAGAGGATTCGATTATGCCATATACCTATCTAACAACCCAAGAGCTATCAGGAAAAATTCGTTACGACGCGCGAACAATTCGTAACCAGCTTAAGGATGCCGTCCTGATTGAGGGCATTTACTACATCCGTCCTTTTGGCGGCCGCAAGATTCTTTATATCTGGGAGCGTATTGAGGAGGACATGGCAAAAACCATCGTGGGTCGTTTAAGTGGTATGGCATTACAGTAAATAAAGACATAAATCAGGAGAGTCATCATGGCGAGTATACGAGTACGAAGTGGCAAGCTTTTTGTTGATTTCAGGTATCAAGGCATCCGTTGTCGTGAAACCACATTTCTAAATGATACGCCAACGAATCAAAAGAAGCTGAACGCAATCATGGACAAGATGGAAGCTGAAATCACACTAGGGATCTTTGATTACGCAGCTTACTTTCCTAAAAGCCCGAAAGCTGACGAAATGACGCAACTTAAAGAGCGAGTGAGATCAGTGAGTAGTAATGTTCCCACTTTTTCTAAATTTAGTCAGATTTGGTTATCAGAAAAACAGGTGGAATGGCGCAATAGTTATAAACGCAAAGTTGCGACAACGATTGGCAACTATCTGTTGCCTTATTTTGGAGTAAAGCCGATGAACTTAATTGTTAAGGCAGACCTCTTGGCCTTCCGTGCCTCTCTCGGGAAAGTGAAATACGGAAAAAAACCAAGATAGTCAGTCAGTATCGAGAATCAACCAGATAATGATACCGCTTCGTATGATACTCGAAGAGGCGTCAGAACGATATGAGTTTGAGTTTCCATACAAGAACATCAAAAATCTGAAAGAGGTGAAGTCGGATGTGATACCTTTTACGATGGACGAGGTGTGGAAAATTCTGAAAAACGTTCGTGAGGATTTTCGTAATTACTACCTTGTCAGGTTCTTTACTGGGATGCGTACCCCAGACCTCCCAACTTCTGACGAATTAGTTGATCTAATTCCGCACACTTTGCCATCTGCTCACCCAACGTCTCCGTCAGCTTCTGCATCTTAATGACAAAGGCTTCATCATCATCTTCAACCGCTTCCGCACCAACATAACGCCCCAGTGTCAGCACATGCCCATGCTCGGCAATCTCTGCAAGCGGCACACTGCGACAGAATCCCGCCACATCCGCATACTCGCCAGACCCATCTTCACCACGCCACGCGGCAACCGTCCCAGCAATTTTGGCAATAATTTCATCGGCAAACTCACACTGCACCCGACTAATCATACTGCCGAGCTTGCGTGCATCAATGAATAACACTTCGCCTTTTCTAATACGTTTTTCTTTCACCAAGAACCACAAACACGCTGGAATCTGAGTATTAAAGAACAACTGGCCTGGCAAAGCGATCATCACCTCAACCTTATCCGCGTCAACCATCGCACGGCGAATATCACCTTCGCTGTTTTGACTCGATGACATCGAACCATTCGCCAGCACAATCCCAGCACGACCCGAAGACTTCAAGTGATACAGCATGTGCTGCAACCATGCGTAGTTAGCATTGCCCTGTGGCGGCGTACCATAAACCCAACGCGGATCACCCTCTAAACTGCCATGCCACCAATCCGAAATATTAAACGGAGGATTTGCCAACACAAAATCAGCGCGTAAATCAGGATGTTGATCACGCACAAAGGTATCAGCAGGCTCTTTACCCAAATTGAAATCAATACCACGAATCGCAAGATTCATCGCGGCGAGTCGCCAAGTCGTCGGATTCGCTTCCTGACCATAAATGGACACATCACCAACCTTGCCACCATGCGCCTCAATAAAGCGTTCCGACTGCACGAACATACCACCCGAACCACAGCACGGATCGTAAACTTGACCGTGATGCGGCGCGAGTACGGCAACCAGAGTTTTAACAATAGAAGCTGGTGTATAGAACTGTCCGCCACGTTTACCTTCCGCACTGGCAAACTGACCGAGGAAATACTCGTAAACCTGACCCAGAATATCGCGAGGCTTAGATTGATCCTCACCAAAACCAATCGTCGAAATCAAATCCACCAACTCGCCGAGCTTGCCATCAGGGAGTTGGGCGCGCGCATAGCGCTTATCCAGAATGCCTTTTAGCTCTGGGTTTTCCACTTTAATAATTGCCAGTGCATCATCAATTCGCTTGCCAATGTCGGCTTGCTTTGCAAAGTTGCGTAGATTTTCCCATCGCGCAGATTCAGGCACCCAAAATACGCTCACCGCACGGTAATAGTCCCGATCTTCCAACTCTGACGCGAGCTGTTCCGCATCAGAATCTGGAAAATAATACTCGTCGTTTTCATCGGCGAAGCGACGGGTCAACTCAGCGCGGCGCGCAGAAAAAAGTGTCAGAAACGAATTTAAGGAAAATCAAACCGAGTACGATATGTTTGTACTCTGCCGCATCCATGTTAGCGCGCAATTTATCTGCGGTGCTCCAGAGGGTTTTCTGGATATCCTGAATCATATTTTTCTAACCCTATTTGATGTGAAGCAAAATTGAGTGAAATTATGGGGTGAAATTCGATAGGCTTAGTATGCCTTATGAGGCGACATGATGGATAGGTTGGAGGTAGATAAGTCTAAGCTTTAGGCTGCGTGATTTATTTTGAATGAATAGCCACCAAGATTCCAGACACATATAGTCATCTTTTGGTGGAACTTTTCATAGTCTACTGGTGAACGCTGATCATAAAAACCGCGCCTGCGTTTCACGCTTTAGAACATCTCAATATACTCAAAATATATGATCTTGCTTCATCGCGTGTCAGATAGACTTTCCGTTTGAACCATTCTCATTTTAGCAATTGAAAGAAGCTTTCTGTTAAAGCGATGTCATGGCAGTTACCTCGACGGCTCATGCTGCTTTGAAGACAATGCTGATTCAGAAAAGCCTGCCATTCATGGCTCGTGTATTGGCTACCTTGATCAGAATGAGCCAACACCATGTCCTGTGGAGATCTATGCCAAACCGCCATCAGCAAGGCATCAAGCACCAACTCCTATGTGATTCTGGGCTTCAAGCGCGAGAACAAGTCAATTACCACGGCCAGATAGAGCCAGCCTTCATGGCTAAGGATATAGGTTATATAAGTACCCATGCTTGATTTGGCTTTTGCTGGACTGAACTCTCGATTAAGTTTGTTCTCATGAATCACGGGCAGATATTCAACATACCCTAATTAAAAAATAATTTTTTAGAATGAATTTTATTCAATCCAACCCTCTTTTTGTGCAATTTTTAGATCATCATCATTATCGACATCAAATCCCAACTCAGGAAATGATACGCAAATTAATTTCTCTGGATGTGCCTGTAACAACCCCTTGAGTCCAAGATCACCAGTTAACTCAAAGCTTCGAGCTAACACATCTGAATGGATGAGTACGGGCATTCCAATCGTTTCGGCATAGGAACTTACAATTTCATCGTCTGGATGAGCAAGTCCTTCCGCCATAAGTCGCTCCAAATGACTTAACGTGAGTTGAGGTTGATCAATACATAAAATCAAAACTCTATTGTGATGCTTATGCAACGCGGCAGCCCCAATCTGTAGCGAACTCGCCATACCTCGGCTTGGAGCAGGATTGACCGCAAATGTGATTGGCAAGCCATCTAAAGCATCCCTTACTGCAGATGCGGATGCGGACGCGGACTCTTTCACTATCGCACCCGAGCCAGTGCCTAGCGCTTGCGCGCCTACAACAACTAAAACCTGAAGAGGATGTGTCTTTAATGCCTCTCCAACGATATAACGTACTAACGGTACACCTTGCTTGGTTAATAGCTGTTTAGGTTGTCCAAGCCGAGTACTTTCACCTGCCGCAAGTACTAAAACAGCATGCCGCTCTGGCAAAGTAGGAGTTTCATTTGAGTTAGTCAGCATGAATAGACACCCCCTTCTGGCTAAGCATCCCTGCATTCCGCTGATTCATGACAGCGGTCATTTCTGCCAGAATTGAAAGCGCTATTGCTTCCATACTGTCACCCCCTAAATCCAGACCAATGGGATAATGCAAAACAGCCATCCCCATTTCATATTGTTCTGGATCTTGGGCATACGATTGAATATCGGCTAATATTTTTTCGGTTCGGTATCGAGGACCTAATTGGCCAATATAGGCAGGAGCCTTCTCGAACAGATATTGAAGCCAGTGCCTATCTTGTATCACACTATGAGACATGACTGCGACAGCAGCGCCGTCTATCCGTGCAGCTAAACGT
>JACMMY010000002.1 GCA_014378805.1 Moraxellaceae bacterium | reverse complement strand
GACAACCTGCCGCTGGAATCGTGAAATCGACGGGGAGCAAATAGTCAAATAACTCAAACAGCGGTACAGGCACAGCGACCTGTACGAGGTATGAATTCATGTGCGATGTATTAATTGACAGTGAATGAGTTTAGTCCGCCACCACCAACACGCCATCCATTTCGACTAACGCGCCACGTGGCAGGCTTGCAACGCCAAGTGCCGCGCGTGCTGGATACGGTTCAGCAAAGTATTCGCCCATGATTTGGTTCACGAGTTGGAAATTTGCTAAGTCGATCAAGAAAATATTGATTTTGGCGATATCCGCGAGTGAACCATCAGCTGCTTCGCAGACTGCTTTTACATTATCAAACACACGGCGAATTTGCGCCTCAATGCCATCCACGAGTTGCATGGATTGTGGATCTAAGCCAATTTGTCCAGATAAATACACGGTATTACCTGTTTGAATGGCTTGTGAGTATGTACCTATTGCAGCTGGAGCATGAACAGTATGAATAACGCGGCGCATAGCAATTTTCCTATTTTATGAAGCGGATAATAAAAGGATGTTCGAGTTACATAAATGGATGAATTGATTAAATATTTCTTCGTTGATCTTAAACATCATCATCTTCTTCATCTAGCAAGCGTTCTTCAGCACTCCGACCAAACAACGCACGAAAGTTGAGATTTGCTTGTAAGACCAATTGATCTTCTCTGAGCTGAGCGCGATTGATTTCGACGCGGCGAAGCACACGCATGACCTTTGGGCGGTGAGCGAGCCAGCGTTCTAGGTTTAGATGAAGAAGATTGTTTTGAACAGTAATAATGCCAATACGGCTTAAAATATCAGGCAGCGGATCAACACCTTTGAATCGATAAAACCACATGGCCAATTTAAAGGCGATTTTTTTAGTGAATGTATTGAAATCAACGCTCACTACTTGTGTTGCATCTTTTTGTTCAAAAACCAATTCTTGAGTATTTTTATTGAGATGAAGTTGCATTAGATATAGATCAACATAAAGCTGAGCGCTGACGCCTTTGATTTCCACCGTCGCAAACAGACGCAACCAACCATCAAAAATATCGGCATGTAGATCTTCGATTTGACTGACGTTATTGGTGACATAACGTTCAATAAAATCGTTGAGCAGTTTTTGCGGTAGCGGAAGTTCGCGTTCTTCCTCTATTAACTCTTCAGCTTTCTGGTAAATGTCTTGAACACTTGATACCAGTTTTTGCAGAAAATTTTGCATAATATGCTCGTCAATGGGTCATTTTTAGTTTTACGCTGTTTTCCGTTAAACAGTTTAGCGCGGTGCTGCTTTAAAATAGTTGTCTAATGAAGACATTATACGATTTTACACTTTAGCGCGTATTTGTCAGTGTAGATTAAACTTAAAATCGCCTATATTAGTATCAATTAATCCATTATCACGAAACATTGTTAAAGAATGTTCAATTGAATCGAATAAAACCATGGTAGAGCTGCAATTCAATCGTATTTATGCACGGATGCACATTTCAATGTTATGGCAAAAAATTGTGGATGCATTCCATGCGTTTCGTTCGGATCGTGTTTTATCACTTTCTGTACTCTTGGCCGTTGCACTGCATTTGATTTTTATTTTTGCGGTCACTTTTGTTTCGCTAGATGAAAACGCAACTACGATGCAGGACATTGCGCTTGCAGTTACTGAATCGAAAGACAAAAATCCTGATGCAGATTATCTGGCGCAAACCAATCAGCAAGGTTCGGGAGTACTGCGTTCTACTCATCGGTTAACCAGCCCGCTACAAAATCAAAATCAGAACCAAGAAGTTCACGAGCAGAACGTGACTATTACGATGATTGAGCAAAAAGAGCAGCCTCTAGAGGCCAGTCAGGCAGGCGAACGCACGTTGACATCCACTGCAAGCTGGAAGGCAAGTGCTCAAGCTGAGAAAAATAATCAAGCGCGTAAGTTACGAAAACAGCACGCCCAACAAGCCGCAGCTGCATCGATGATTGCGACGCTTGAAGCGCAATA
The DNA here is from genome assembly GCA_014378805.1 of Moraxellaceae bacterium. Taxonomy (GTDB): domain Bacteria; phylum Pseudomonadota; class Gammaproteobacteria; order Pseudomonadales; family Moraxellaceae; genus Aquirhabdus. The sequence continues at coordinate 7,692 of JACMMY010000002.1, read as the reverse complement.
TGCAAATAAGAAACAAGAATATAGTCGCTCAACCAATGTGCATACAGTGGATAGTGTTTCGACGCATTCTGATCCCAGTGCACAATATTTGAATCAATTCCGCCGTAAAGTAGAAAAAATTGGTAATCGTAATTATCCTGCAGAAGCTCGGCGCTTGGCGTTAAAAGGTGATGTGCGTCTGATGGTGATTTTGTTGCCAGACGGGACTATTCGTGCGATCCGATTGTTGAAAAGCTCAGGCTCACATTTACTGGATAATACCGCAAAGAATTCGGTTCGTCATGGCGCGCCATATGGGCATTTTGATAAGAAAATGAAAGACTATAGCGAGTTACGGATCATCCGAACTTGGCGTTTTTCTGATGAAAATGAATTGGATATAGGGACTGAGTGATCTTGATTTACTGAGTTTGTCGAAGTGGGTTTTGTGCGATACATTTACCGCTCACTTCGACAGGCTCAGTGAGCTACTCATCTCATTAAATGAAAAATTAGCGATCCGCATAAGGATCGCTAAATCCTAAGCTTTGCATAATCTCAACTTCTAAACTTTCCATAATCAACTCATCTTCTGTACTCAGTTCATGATCATAGCCAAGTAAATGAAGAATGCCGTGCACGACTAAATGAGCCAAATGCGCTCGTGCAGTTTTGTCTTGTTCTTCTGCTTCTTGCAAGATCACAGGCAGGCAAATCACTAAGTCACCGAGTGGATTATGTGGAAGTATGTCGAGTACTTCTTTTGGTAAATCAGCGGGAAATGACAATACATTGGTCGGTTTGGCTTTGTTGCGATAATTAAAATTAAGGAACTGGCTTTCCTCAAGATCAACGATGCGGATCGTGACTTCGCATTTTCTTTTTTTCTTAATACCGATGGTTTTAAGCGTTTCCCAGATCCAAACTTGCAAATCATGTTTGCGAACCTTGAGCAAACTAGAGCGGCAAATCTGTTGCAAACGGATTTGAGGTTTTTTCTTTCCACGCGGACTTTTTTTATCCGTTTTAATGCTTTTCTTAATACTGATTTTCTTCGCTAAACTGTGTTTAGCCGTGTTTTTTTTAGTACGGTTTTGCTTGGTCTTCGCTTGTTTGGTTTTCTGTTTAGATTTCATGGTTTTTTAACATCATTAAACGGATTGGTGGGAGGTTTGGCTTTCATGCTGTGCATCACTGGCGACGTCATTGGCATCTTGCGCAGCTTTTTGCAGTGCAAGACGTTCACGGCGTTCGGTAATTTTTTCGCTTACCTGTTGAAGGTCATGTTCTTCATAGGCTTCAACAATTTTCTGGACGAGATAGTGACGAACGACATCACGAGAATGGAAGCGAGTGATGTGAATTTCTTCAATTTTTTCAATCACGCGTAATGTGTGCGCAAGCCCAGACATTTGTCCGCGAGGCAAATCGACCTGAGTAATATCCCCTGTGATGACCGCGCGTGAACCAAAACCAATCCGCGTTAGGAACATTTTCATTTGTTCGGGTGTGGTGTTTTGTGCTTCGTCCAAAATGACAAAAGAGTGGCTCAAAGTACGGCCACGCATGTATGCAAGCGGTGCAACTTCGATGACTTGACGCTCGATCAATTTTGCCACTTTTTCAGACCCAAGCATGTCATAAAGCGCGTCATACAAAGGACGCAAATATGGAACAATTTTCTGAGATAAATCACCAGGTAAGAAGCCGAGCTTTTCACCTGCTTCAACCGCCGGGCGAACGAGAAGAATGCGTTGAATTTCATTGCGTTCTAGCATATCGACTGCGCAAGCGACTGCAAGATAAGTTTTTCCTGTTCCTGCGGGGCCAATTCCGAAAGAGATGTCGCTTTCTAAAATACGTTGGACATAGCGTCGTTGATTCGCACCACGCGGCATGATTTTGCCTTTGCGAGTATTCAGGAAGACTTCAGAATCTTGATGGTCATCTTCATCTTCATCGTCATTGACGCGATGTGCGCGATCAGTTTGACTGCCTTGAATCAATAAATGTAGATGTTCTGGAGTCAGGTTTCTGGTTTCTTCTGTTTCTTGATATAACCGTTCGAGCAGACTTTCTGCACGTTCTACCGCATCTAATTCACCATCTACCACAAACATGCTACCGCGATGCGATATTTTGACGTTTATACGTTGTTCGATGAGTTTGAGGTGGGCGTTATATCCGCCAACCATGGCTTTAAGACGTTCTAGCGTGATGCCAGAGAATTCGACGGTACGACTAATGGTTGCGGACAAGGCATTTCCTTTTTGATGTTGTCAGGCGAGTGATACCAATTGATGTTGTCATATAAAGTAGTGTTCTAAATGCACAACATAGACCTGTGTTATATCACGGTCAGCGACGAATTTTGATGATATTCAGCATAATATTGTGAATAAAAATGGCGGTGGTTGGATTGCCCAATAAATTGTAGACGTTAATCGGTTATTGATGAACTTGCCCTAGACGGACATGTGGAATTACTTTATCTTTCATTGCATTCGTTGAAATCTAAAAAAGGGAAATGCTTCATGTCAGAAACAATCGTCATGATCCACGGGATGTGGGGTTCTGGAGATATTTGGGACGGCTATAAAGATTATTTCGAAGCGCAAGGCTACCGTGTGATCGCCCCAACGCTCCGCCTTCATGGTGAAAAATACAAAGCAGTCGCGCCGCAACAGCTCGGCACAGTCAGTATCTTGGATTACGCCAACGACCTCGAAAAAGAAATCCGCGCACTCGACGAAAAGCCAATCATCATGGGACATTCGATGGGTGGTTTAATCGGGCAGATTTTGGCAAGCCGAGGACTCGCGACTAAACTTGTGCTATTGACCTCTGCGCCACCTGCTGGTGTTCTGGCATTACGTCCATCATCGACACGGACATTTTTATCAGTTCTGAGTGCGTGGGGTTTCTGGAATCAGCCGATGCGCTTGACATTTAATGAAGCGAAATATGGCATTTTAGGTTTATTAACACCACAACAACAAGTTGCAGAATATGCAAAGTATTCATTTGAATCCGGTCAAGCCGCATTTGAAATCGCCTTCTGGCCGTTAGATGCCAATAAAGCAACCTACGTGGAAACAAAGGCAGTAAATTGCCCTGTGCTGGTTATTTCGGGTGGCAAGGACAAAATTGTCCCAGCATCAGTTGTTAAACAAATTGCAAAGAAATATCAAAAAACAACCGATGTGACCTATAAAGAATTTAAAAAATTCGCTCATGCAATCCATCAGCAAAAAGGTTGGCAAGAAATTGCAGGCTATGCCTCAGATTGGATTAAAAAGCATTGATATTTTTTGTGCTTTAGTCAATGAATGTAGTAGGTTGGGGCGATCCCAGCCTTTTTGTTGGTTGATGTTGGTTGATGTTGGTTGATGTTGGTTGATGTTGTGGGGTGATGTTACCTAGCTAAAAACAACTTTATGAATTTACGCAAAATAAGGAATTGAGTCTTGTCGAAAACATTATTGATGATTCATGGCATGTGGGGTTCAGGAGAGATTTGGGCGGGTTATAAAACTTATTTTGAAAAACTCGGCTATCAGGTTATTACCCCAACACTGCGCTGGCACGATGCAAAATATCTGAATGCGCCGCCTAAGGAATTGGGCACAACCAGTTTACTAGATTATGCAGCTGACTTAGAAAAGCAAATTCGAGATTTAAAAGAAAAACCCATTATCATTGGTCACTCGATGGGCGGTTTACTTGCTCAGATTCTAGCGAGTCGTGGATTGGCTAAATCGGCTATTTTGCTCACACCTGCACCACCTGCGGGTGTTTTTGCATTTCGTATATCTTCTACTCTGACATTCCTGTCAGTACCGACTGTTCCATTCTTTTGGCGTAGTCCGATGAAGCCGACATTTAAGGAAGCGAAATACGGCATTTTGAATATGCTCACGCCCGAACAGCAAGTTGAAGAATACGCAAAGTTTGTATTTGAGTCAGGTCAGATTACAGTTGAAACGGCGATGAGTCAGCTGGATCGCAAGAAATCTTCGACTGTGGATGCAAAGGCGATGACCTGTCCGATATTGGTTGTTGCGGCTGGACACGACAAGATTGTGCCTGTCTCTGTCGCGAAGCAAGTCGCCAAAAAATATCACAAATCAACAAATGTGACTTTTAAAGTATTTAAGAAGTTTGGGCATGCAATCCATCAGCAAAAGGGTTGGGAAGAGATTCCAGCGTATTTAGCGGATTGGATGAAGAAGTAGTTTGATTTAATTAAAAAACCCAATCTACTAAGCAATAGTAGATTGGGTTTTTACGTTCAAATTTCAATATTTAGTCCTGTTTGTAATTCACTTTACCTTTTTCTATATCATCAATTACATCTGCGGTTTGAGCATCTTCTGGTGTTTTACTATGATAAGTTCTTAAATAATCCAATGCTTTGTCCTTATCACCTTTTACAAGGTAGAGCATGCCAATAGTTCGATTAGCATTAAATACTCCACCATCAAGAGCCTTATTTAAAAAAAGATTGCTCTGTCGGATTGATTGCTGGTTGCTAGAAATAAACCATAGAAATAGCTCAACTGCGCATCGGCAGGATATTTTGTTGTTAATTGGCGATATATTGAGTCTGCTTTAACTGCAGCTAAAGGAATATCTAAATTATGGGCGATAACATTTAAATGAGCTGCCCTAAACATTATGAGCTTATCTGGATCACCATTTTTTAGAATGGCAAGAAGGTCGGTCAGTTTTTTAATATCTTCCGTGGCTCTTTGCTTATCACTATCACAATCAAACAGAGGCGGATAAGTTTCGGCATGAACATCTAGATCCTTAGTCATTTGATCTAGATATTTGAGATTTAATTCAATTTGGTGTTTTTCTGGAACTTTGTTAAAGATTTGATGCACATCATAGTTACCATATGGAATAGCATTCACAGTGCTCGATATAGAACATAGGAACACTATTAATATGGTTATGTTTTTCATGCATCTACCAACTCAGCCTGCACCAAATTCATACTGCGAATATCCGTCACTTTCACCGTCACAAATTGACCAATCAACGCCGTATCACCAATAAACTGAACGAGGCGAGTATTGTCCGCGCTGGCAATCAATGCACCATCTTGACGATCAGATGATTTTTCGACGAGCACATTGAGCGTTTTGCCTAGCATCGCATCGGTCTTGGCAATCGTTGAGGCTTTCAGCACTTCCTTAACCCGAGACAAACGTACTTTTTTGACATCTTCTGGTGTGTTGTCTGGTAGTTCCGCTGCTGGCGTCCCCGGACGTTTGGAGTAAATAAAGCTATATGAATGATCGAAATCCAAGTCTTTAATAAACTGTAAAGTATCTTCAAATTCAGCATCCCCTTCGTTCGGGAAGCCAATAATAAAGTCACTGGATAAATGAATATCAGGACGTACCGCACGTAGTTTCTTGATCTTCTCAATATAAACATCAATCGTATGATTGCGTTTCATTGCGGCAAGTACAGGATTAGAACCGCTTTGTACTGGCAAATGTAAGTGAGAGACAAGTTGCGGTAATTCTGCATAGACGTTAATCAGTTCATCAGAGAATTCAAGGGGATGACTGGTGGTATAACGAATCCGTCCAATGCCTTCGATCTTCGCCACTAAGCGCAGTAAGTCGGCAAAATTACACACGCCACCCTCATGCATATCGCCACGATAACCATTGACGTTTTGACCGAGTAGGGTGACTTCACGAACACCTTGGGTCGCGAGACTGACGATTTCTGCAATCACATCATCGAGTGGACGTGAGACTTCTTCACCGCGCGTATACGGCACGACACAAAATGAGCAGTATTTTGAACAGCCTTCCATAATCGACACAAACGCTTTATAACCTTCGACTTTTGGCTCAGGCAAAAAGTCGAACTTTTCAATTTCAGGGAAAGAAATATCAACCAACGAGATTTTTTGGTTCGTCGATCTGTCGGCTTTATTGTCATGATATTGGTTTAGCATCTGCGGTAGACGATGTAAGGTTTGCGGACCAAACACCATATCGACATAAGGCGCACGTTTCTGAATGCCTTCGCCTTCTTGTGAAGCGACACAACCCCCAACACCGATAATCAATTCAGGGTTTTGTTCTTTCAGCTTCCGCCAGCGACCGAGTTCGCTAAATACTTTTTCTTGGGCTTTTTCACGAATCGAACAGGTGTTCATCAGCAAAATATCGGCTTCAGCAGGATCAGTCGTCAATACATAACCATGTGAATCACCGAGCAAATCTGCCATACGACTACTGTCGTATTCATTCATTTGGCAACCTTGGGTTTCGATATACAACCGTTTAATCGACACGCCAGACTCGACAGGAAGTGCCAGAGTTGCTGTTGCCTGCGTGCTTGTCGTTTGAGTGTTTGAAGGGTTAAACGTTTGTACAGTCATGAATGTTACCAAGTGTGCGAAGCAGGATAATTCAAGGCAAATGGCCTGTGAAACCTGAGCTGTAAATCAGAAAGGGCATATTTTAGCATTTTTTGCGCGGAGCGATAAGGGAGATTGTTTTTTGTGCGAGATATTATTGATGAATGGCATTGATAAAGATTTTTGCTGAACAGTCCAAATATCTCCAAAGTCTGCACAAAGTAGTGTTTTCTGCACGATTACTGCACATTGTTGTGGATTTTGTGAACTGGGCATACAAATGTTTCGAGATGTAACAAGACGAAACTGATAAATGATTGTGAAAGCGTTTCAACTCGAATAAAGTGAATTCATAACAGTTTACGAGGAATTCGATCATGACTTCAATAATGAACTCAATCGAGATTTAAAGTACATCTATAGGAAATAGGAGTGTCGATCATGAATAAATTAATGATAGCAACTATTCTAACGGCGAGCGCTGCGGTGGCACAACCTGCGTTTGCAGATTATAACACTGTCGGTTCTGCCGTTATCGGTAGTGTGGCTGGTGCTGTGATTGGGCATGCGGTTGGTGGTCGTCAAGGTGCTGCGGTTGGCGCTGCAATTGGTGGTGTGAGTGGTGCGGTCATTTCTTCAGGTCAATCGAACGGCTATTATGACGGCGGCTATGATCGTACCCCCGTGACCTACACGCAGCAAACCTATTACCAACAGCCCATCCCCTATTACCAACAACCCATTCAACAAACCTAATACCGACAATCTGCTCCTGTCGTCTACTATCCTGCTGCATATTACCCAGTGCGAGAACAGGTTGTTTATCCCGTGCGTTACGAGTACCGAGGATATCGTCATCATCGTGATAACGGCTGGCATCGTGGTTGGGATCGAGATCGTGACTATGATCGTAATGATGGTCGTCGCGATGACCGTGGATACAGCAATTACTAAATGACTCATTTGTCTGAGTCGAAGGTGTGTTAAGGTTCCGATATATTTTATCCTCTTGTCTGTAAAAGACGAGCGGCGATTTAAATATCAAGTTAAGTGGTAATCGAGAATGAACGCACATAGGCGTCTTCCGATCTGAAATATTAGCAAAAGGTAAAAATTATGAAAAAAATGATCGCAGCACTCGCTTTTAGCGCGGCAATGTTAAGTGCATCATCAGTCTATGCCAATGACAATCTCCGTAGTGCGCTCGGTGGCGGATTAGGTGGTGTTGCGGGTACTGCAATTGGTCAATCTCTCGGTGGTCAAACGGGTGGGATGATCGGTGCAGTTGCTGGCGGTGCAGCAGGTGGTGGTGTTGGCGGTGG
>JACMMY010000024.1 GCA_014378805.1 Moraxellaceae bacterium | reverse complement strand
CCCCGCTGCTTTATTTGCGTATTCCACGAAAGTTTATTTTATTACCCATCGTAATGCTAGTCGTGCTTGGTTATGCGCTGCTCGCAGGTTGGGGTGTACCTGCACAGCGAACGGTGTTGATGGTTGGTATTTCAAGCGCATTGACATTTTTGGGTAAGGAGTGTTCCACGTTTCTGATTTTGCTGATTGCCTTAGCGATGAGTTTACTGATTGATCCACTCGCGATTTACCAGAGTGGATTGTGGCTATCTTTTATGGCTACGGCCATTTTGATCAGCTTGGTTCGACAGCCATTGCCAGTCGGAACGCCGATCCAGCGGTCGATTGAATGGGTTAAGCAACTATTTAAATTACAAACGGCGATGTTTGTTTTATTGATTCCTGTAACATTGGCATTTTTTCATCAGATTCCCTTATTTTCGGTTGCTGTGAATTTGATTGCGATCCCCTTGATTGGTTTTTTGATTGTGCCTTTAGGATTGATTGCATTAATGATTTGGCCAATCTGGACAGGGTTTGCAGATGCGCTGTGGATTTTGGCGGCCTGGATGTTGGAGAAATTGCATTGGCTGCTATTAAAATTACCCTTGACGGTTTTTTATGATGCGGTGACACCCGTGATGTTATTTGGGTTGTCGCTCGCTGTGCTGATTTGGCTCGTGCCACGAGGAAGTTTTTCACGCGGGTTGATTGTTCCATGCGTATTGCCATGTTTGTTTGCTTTGATGGGTGCAAAGCCATTGTTTGGTTCTACCCATGATGCGCCTGTGCGCGTTCAGGTTTTGGATGTGGGACAAGGTTTGGCGGTGCTTATCCAAACCTCGAATCACACCATGCTTTACGATGCAGGTGCAAAACGCGCTGAGGCGCACGAGGGGATGGGGGAGCGTGTGGTTTTGCCTGCTCTATCCGCAGCAGGTGTATTTCGTCTCGATAAAATGATGATCAGTCATGCGGATTATGAGCATAGTGGCGGTGCAATCGCCGTTTTAGCACATATACCTGTGGATCAGGTGACGAGCAGTAAACCTATCTTTAATGTGAAAACCGAGCTGTGTACGAGCACTCAACATTGGCAATGGGATGGCGTGGATTTTGATGTGCTTGCACCTTGGAAAGACGGACAGCCGTTTGATGATAATGACGCGAGTTGTGTGCTACGGATTCGTGCCCCAGCACAAACCCATGGTCACCGTGCGACGATACTACTGATGGGTGATGCGGCCACGGATGTAGAAAATCGCCTTCTACAAGAACATGAGTCAGTGGGTAATTTATTGACTTCGGATGTATTGTTGCTCGGCGATCATGGCTCGGATCGAGGGAGTTCTGTTGGATTCCTACAGACCGTCGCGCCGAAACGTGCGGGCATTTCTACAAGTTTTTTAAATAAAAAATATCCGTCTGATCTGGTGCTTTCGCGATTAGCAGAACAACATATTATTGTTGATTCAACGGTGATAAGTGGAACGTTGACGTATGATTTAGGCGGTAAGAAAGCGGTTGAGGTGACGCATTATCGTGATGGGTATTGGTGGTTAAAATGGAGGCGAGGGCAGTGAGATTCGGTCGCGTACCGTTTTACTCGTTCATGCGAGGATTTGCCTGCGGTGGGTCTTCATTGATCTAGGCAAGTAAAGATGATGAAAAACAAAGCATCGCATTGTGTTGACGCAAGGTTGTGCTTCGCTAAACTGCGCGCAGGGAACGATCTTTAAAACGGGACTTTATATTTAGATGAATAAATACTTTATATTTGATTCAATAAAGTGACTCGTGACGAATTACAATCAAGGGACTAAAATTCTTTATAACGTCGGTTTATCAGCCAAAACCTGCTTAACTTCCTCGTCTGACATTCGATAGATGTTTTTCAAATTGGGCGCATCTTTAAAGCGTTTGTAGGCCCATTGGTATTGAATAGGATTGCTCCGAATCAGATTTTCGACGGCAACATTTAAGCAGTTCACCGAAGTTTGTAGGTCGGCGCTCCGAATGTCTTCAGGCAACTCTTCAAAAAAAAGATCAAAACCATCACCACCATCCCTGCGGATACACGCCATTTGCACTACGCCACACCCTGTTTTTTGCGCTAAACGTGAAACCAGTGTGGTTGTCAGCACTTGATGACCAAAGAAGGGTGCGAGAATGCCGCCTGATTCATACGGGACGTGATCGGGCAGAATTGCACCGAAGCCGCCTTTTTTGATGGTGCGAAACATTGCGCGCACACCACTTTCATCGGTCGGTACAAGGGTGGCATTCAATCGACTCCGTGCCGCAAGAACGAATGCATCCAATGATGGATTGTCCGCAGGTTTATACATGATGGTTGGTGCAGTGTGCTGGTTGACCCATGCATTCATCATTTCCCATGTGCCGTGGTGGGGAATAATGCCGATCAGCCCTTTTGGATTTTTCAGCGCTTCTATAAAAATTTCTTTGCCATGTACTTCTCGAATTTGATCAATGCTGTATTGCGGCGGATTGCCCCACGTTTTAATAAACTCAAGAAAACTCATCGCTTGCGAACGCAATGAATCTTTGGTCATTTGCTCGCGTTCTTGTTCGGTTTTATCTGGATAAGTCAGCAGTAGATTGCGGCGAACCGTTCTTGCAACACTGGCATTCGGCCATAACAAGATTAAACCCGTGAGGCTACGTGCAAACCCTTGCAAAACGCCAATCGGCAGACGCGCAAATAATTTGAATAAAAAAAGTAAAGGCGTGGGCGAAGAATTTGTGGTCATATCAATGCGTTCATGAAGGTTTATTGTCATTTTATCCATCCTAACAGACATCTCGTATTTTTGGCTGATTTTAATCTGTGTGAAATAGTCAGTGCATTTATGATTAAAAATATCGATTTAGATGGATATTTCACATGGACATTGACAGAAAAATAGCGCTCTTAACGGGATGAGCATAGACAATTGAGCGCTTTTATAGCATTGTTGTCGTTAAAATCTATTCATGCGTATTCCGCTTTATAAAAAGGTTGTTTCATGTCCAGTTGGCCTCCAAATCCAGATTTTCCGCAACAACAGTCTTCCACTCAAACTCAGCCGACTGGCAAAGAATGGTTTTTGCTTGAAAAAACCCTGCTGGCTTCGATTGAAGAGCAGCGTCGTGCGCGTCGCTGGAGTATTTTCTTTAAAAGCATCTGGTTTGTTTTGTTGTTGATTTTTTTTTCAGTGCTCGCCAAAAGTTGCGGTACTGAAGAAAGTATAGGTGCTTCGTCTTCACCGCATCTTGCTGTGGTTGATATTACGGGTGAGATTGGTGAAGGGAAGTCAGCAAACAGCGATGACATTGTCCGCGCATTAGAGTCGGCGTTTAAAGCGACTCAAAGTAAAGCTGTGGTTTTGAATATCAACTCCCCTGGCGGTTCACCTGTTGAATCAGACGAAATTTGGCAAGAAATGCGCCGCTTAAAAACGACCTATCCTGACAAAAAACTCTATGCAGTGATCGGAGATATGGGCGCATCAGGTGCGTACTATATCGCTTCTGCTGCTGATGAAATTTATGTTAATCCATCAAGTCTAGTGGGTTCTATTGGCGTCATTATGCCGAATTACGGCGTAGAAGAACTTGCTAAGAAATTTGGTGTACAAGATCGCACGATGACAGCAGGTGCGCATAAAGCCATATTAAGCATGACGAAACCGCTGGATCCTTTTGAAAAAGCACATGTGCAATCTGTGCTCGATAATGTCCATCAACACTTTATCGCAGCAGTCAAAACGGGTCGTGGTAGTCGTCTAAAAATAGATGATAATACGTTCTCCGGATTGTTTTGGAGCGGTGAGCAAGCGATTGACTTAGGCTTGGCGGATAAACTGGGTTATGTCGGTAGTCTTAAGCGCGAGCTGAAATTGAAAGACACCGTAGATTACAGCGTGGAACATAGTTCAATTGATAAGCTCATGGGTCGCTTGGGCACAACAATGGGTCAGGGTTTGGGGGCTTCGTTGAAGTTGTCATTTGCTGATTTGTCCTCTCAATCACACGCTGAAATGCAATAACCTTTTCCAATCCTCCCTCGTAAATGGGGGAGGAAATTTCGCGATCATGCACACTGCACTGAAGATTCTGTTATGAAACCACTGATTCACTTTGCACATGCCAATGGCATTCCATCAGCTGTCTACGAAAAATTGTTTGATGAACTGCGGGACGACTTCGATATCGTCACTTTGCCACTCATTGGCGTTGATCCACGTTTCCCCGTCAATGATCACTGGACGAATCTTCGTGATCAGGTAATAGAGAGTATTCAACGCCAAGCGGTTGATGCCAATGGCAATCCGCGTCCCGTGATTGCGCTTGGGCATTCGTTGGGCGGTTTGTGCAGCTATATGGCGGCGTATAAAATTCCTGAATTGATGAGCGGTTTGATCATGATGGATCCGCCGATGATTCGCGGCATGTATTCCTTCATGATGCATCTGGCAAAGAATCTCGCACCGAAAGAGTACGATAAACGCAGTCCTGCTGCTTTATCCAAAAAGCGCAGAGATCATTGGGATAGTCGTGAGCAGGCATCTGAGAAGTTGCGGGCGCGAGGCATGTTTGCGTCGTTCGATAAAGATTGCTTCGATGCGTATATTCAATATGGTTTGAAAGACGCGCCTGAAGGTGGCGTGACGTTGACTATTCCGAAAAGCGTGGAAGTCGAGATTTTCCGTACCAATCCATCGTTGTTATGGTTATCGCCGCGTCGTGCGCCGAAAGTGCCAGCGCATATGATTGCTGGTAGCGAGAGTATCTTCTATCAACGTGGTTTTCCGCAGCGATTGCAGAAGCAGCAAGGCATTCCGTACTCAGTCATCGAAGGCGGTCATATGTTTCCGCTGGAGCAGCCGCATGAGACTGTGGCGCGGATTAAAGAAGTGGTGAAGGGGTTTGGGGTTTAACGTTCTATCTCGTATTGCATCATCAAACGAGTCGATTAATTGAGTCGTTTGATGATGCATATCTTTATTCTAATCTCATTAGAAACGATATCCTACGCCAACTTGGATAATGGGAAGCACTTGAATTGAGTGCAAATCCTTTTTCAATTGATCTTCCTGCTTTTTGGAATCTTGATCAATGTTGTTACAGATCAACGGATTTGAAGCGATACAAGTCGTCTTTAGATTTACTGTCGGCGATCCAGAAAAGACCACTCCAAAATCTGTAGTAAAGAACAGACCCGCGTTCTGACGTGAGTTGAATCCATCATAACCAATTCCAAGGTAAGGTTTTGCACCATTCCATTTGACATCTAGATCTGCAGATCCTACCTCGGTGGATGAGTACGGCGTGCCGTTAATAGTCGTAAATCCACCTGCGGTTTTTTCAGCATGACCTTTAAAGTTCACGTCTAATACATTTAACCCACCTGTGATGCGGAAGCCGCCAGACCAAGGGTGATAATCTGCAAGTAGGTCAACGTTATTTAGTCGAAGTGTCCCATCTTGAGTCATGTCTGATTTGTTGATGGTCTGGCTATAATTCAGACCTGAGAATCCACTGCGAACTTTGAAACGCGGATCAAATGAATACATTAAATCGAACCCAAGCCCGCCTGTTCCCGCTTTAAGACTCAGCCCTGCATTTTGAAAAAGATCATTTGATGATGCTGTTGCTGTTTCCGCAAAAACAGATGACGTTGCACAAACCAATAAAGAACAAACGAGTACGTTTTTAATCATGAACTTATCCTTAGTGAGAAACGAGCGTTAATGTATCCAGTAATCGCTTGGTGAGGTTGTTTTGATTATAACTGATATCAGGTGTTATTCGCTTTTGAAATGATTAATCTTCAATTGCAAAGTTGACTGTCGCACCTTCTTTCAATCCTTGAAGGTGCTTTAGTAAATCTCCTGTCATTGCAAAGTGTTCACTTGCTGGAACAGGGTTGAGATTTTCAATATCGTAGTTCCCTTCAGCAAATATCGGCAGCGTGACATAGGTATAGCATTGGTTTTCAGTCGGAATTTTTCCTGCGTCGTGCAGTTGTTCAACTAAATTAGGCATGAACCAGTTGTTGGCTTCGTCGGCGGCGAGCAATTCATTGAAATGTTCCGCTGACTTAGCGACAACCGTCACTTCACCAGTACCTGTATTGAGCCAATACACTTCTTCGGTGGCTTCTTGAAAGAACATATCGCCCAGAATTGAAAACAGAATGGGTGTGAATCCGTTTGGCAGCAGCCATTGCCAAGATGTCGCCAATGAGTGGATGGCTTGGGTATTCGGGCTGAAATGGAGGTCTGACCAGCTGATTGTCACTGTGTATCTCTTTGTCTTCAGGGTGATGGCGCTTTTTAGCATTACTAGTCCAGAGAAAGCAAGCTATCACTAAAGCATGCGAATGAGACTGTGGCGCGGATTAAAGGGGATTGTTACCTATAGATAAGTCGCTATCTTTAGGTAACATATAACTATTTTTTAAATATGCCGAATCTTTCCATAAAGTTCTTTTAGGTGGTCGTTTGACATATCTAAAATAGGTTCATACATGAACGAATTTAAGTGAATGTTTTCTGGAGTCATTAGGTTCACTAGTTCGCATAATTTTATATTCGCACTTTCTGTCGGACTACCTTTATGTTCGCCTTTAAATTTATTGAATAATGTGCCAGTTTGTGACCCTTTAATAGGCGACTTGTCTGTTATCTTTGACCACATTAGTGTTTCTGCTTTTAATCTAATCCCAATCGACAAGGAAATTTTGTTTTCAAGATTTAAGCTATCATCATTCTGGAGACCATATAAAATTTCGGAAACCTCAAAGATTATGTCTAGTATTTTTTTGTCCTGAGGATAACTACTTAGATCAACTTCATTAATTGTATCCTTATAAATAGTTTGAATATCAGATACGGTAATTGATGCTGTGTCGCTTTTTATATGTAAAAGAGAGGTAAGCTTCATGTAGTTATTTGAAGATTTTCCTTCTCGATACTCAACTAAATTTCGGATAAAAGGGATTGTTGCGACTAGGACAATTGGGTCACTTAATTTCGTTCTCCAAAGCTCGAATGGATTCGTAGTGGTTTTATTTCCGCCACTTGTCAGTTTAATTTGATCGATATGTTTTTGTGCTATGAAAGAGTTTTTACGTTGAGATGTGCCACCGATAACTCTACTTTGAATAGTTCTGAAGAAGTCGAAATTATGGGTCAAGACTATTTGGGAAAAGATGGCGGTTTCTGAAATTTCACTTATGTATTCAACGATTGCATATTTGTTTTTATAGTCGAAGGAATCTGCAATGTCATCAATAATAAATATTGTCTCTATATTTGATTTTTTTCGAGCTCTAATTTCAAAAATAATATTTAAAAGATAAAGAGCCCTACTTTCTCCTTGGCTTAGTACTTTTAATAAATTTTCGTTATCTATATCAATCTTTTCATTCTGATTTACATCATTGAAGACGAATTTAATATTTGGAGCTTCGCTTTTCAAAATTACATCATCTTGGTTTTGTATTTCCAGTGTGAATGGCACTGTGAACCTATCATTAAAGATACTAATGACATCCAGCCATTCGGTTTCCTCATCTTTTGCTTTCTTTATTACTTCTTCAATTGCAGTTTTACTAATTTTATACTGTTTAAGTAGACTGTTAAATAAAGATTTTTGCTCTACTAGATACGATATCCAGATCTCTTTACTGAACTGGGCGATATTAGATAGTTCTGGGAGAATATTTTTATTATCAAGTAAATAATCTCTAAATTCACGGAGTTGTGCTGTAGTAAGTTTTTTTTCGATTTCATCGAATTTCGTTTTAATTGTATCGTCATTTAAAACAGTATTAATTTCTTGTGAAATGATCGTCTGAAGGTCGTCTTCGTTGTTTATTGTTTGACTTTTTTTATCAGTATTATTGTGTAGATTCAAAGAATGATTGGCTTTAAAGAAGCCATTACTTTTTAGGTTTTTTTGAATATCCGAAACATTGTAATGATTGAAGCCTTTTTGAAGGAATTTTGACGATTGAATAAGAGTGTCGTACCTTTCAATGTATTCTGTGATATCTTTTTTGAATTGCTTAGTATTTAGAAAGGTTAAGATTTTATCTTCAAATATCTTGGAGTATATTATATTAGAGAAAGGGTGCTCGTCAGTGGTATTGATTTGATTCTCAAGGTTGAGTAGGAGATCAAAGAAATTGTCTTGATCAAAAGCTTTAAGAAATTCTTGTTCGATCAAATTGCCTCTGCCTGTCAGTCCAGAGAGCTGTTTTAGTTTAGAGAAAAAAGCTAGCTTCTCCTCTTCAATCAATTTTAAAGACGCTTCATAATTTTCTTTTAAATCTTTATTTACCAAAAGAGTTGTTATTTTTTCAGATTTATAGTTCTGAATATAAGGCTTAATTACAAATATGTTTTCTGCGGGTATAGCCGTATCATTTTGATCATTAATTACGGTTTTAGTGGCTCTACCTTTGAATACTTCATCGGTAGAATTAATGGATTTGCTGTAGTCATCTAAAGTCTTTGCAAAAGACGTTTTCATTGTTCCATTTGGTGCATAAATTGAGACAACATTCTTTTCTGAAAAGTCGAAGGTATGTTCAAGCTTGCGAATCCCATAGCAGTTTTCTAAATCTATTTTCAGTTTTTGGATCTTAGGTGTCATAGGTTTCTTCTAGTAGTGATTGAGTTCGTTTGTTATTTCGATGAGATCTTATGGTGCGGTGTTGTATATATTTTTTACTCTTAAATCGACTCTAAGTATGTCTTATTGTCCAAATGATATTGCCTGATTATTAGGCTGATAAATGAATCTGTGTAAGGTAAAGTTTCAAAGTATCTAATTTCAGCTAGATGTTTGTGGCGTAGCTAAGCTAGCAGTAAAGTCGTATAGCGCGTTAGACTTCCAATTCCCGTACCAATCCTGTAAACTCT
>JACMMY010000301.1 GCA_014378805.1 Moraxellaceae bacterium | reverse complement strand
ACTCAAGATCAAAAGCAAATCCCTCCTAACCTCCCTTTCACAAAGGGACGAATTCCCTCCTTAGGGAAAGGAGGGTTAGGGAGGATTTTCTTTTGATGTTCCAATAATAATAGGTAAAAAGCAGTTGAGATTATTCAACCGCAATACGCTCAACACGTCCATCAGGATGCACTTCAATCATGTGTCCACGTGGTTCAGAGATAAAATATGAACCGATAAATGCACAGGCTGCAGTACCAGCCAATACATAGAAGAAACCAACTGGCGACACCATGGAGAATACGGTCAGGAAAACCACGCCTCCCACATTACCATACGCGCCAGCCATACCCGCAATTTGTCCAGTCATACGACGTTGAATCAACGGAACGATCGAATACACTGCACCACATGCGCCTTGAACAAAGATTGAGGTAGTCAGTACAACTGCAACTGCCATCGCCAATGTCCAACCGCTATTGCCCATTTGTGACATCAACAGATAACCAATGGTTTGTCCGAATAAACAAATCATCAATACTTTACGACGACCTGAAGCATCGGATAAATAACCACCACCTGGACGAGCGAAGATATTCATCACGGCGAAGCAACCAGCGGTCAAACCTGCCAAGCTTTTCGACACATCATAGTGATCAATAAAGAACTGTGGCAACATGGATACAACAGCAAGCTCTGATCCGAAACACGCCATATAAGCCAAGTTTAATACCGCGACTTGCTTGAATTGATAACGTGGCGGCACTGGTGCATTTGGAACAAAAAGATGTTTATTCACTTGCCAAATTTTGAAGTATTGGTAAGCCGTTAAGATTGCAATTGCACCATAAGCGATCATGGCCTGTGGTTCGCTGAGTAGTTTTAAACCTGCTGGTGACAAACGCCAAGTGAGTAACACCAATGCCAAATACAACGGCGCAGTCATCACAAGATAAAACCAGAAATCGCCCTTAGTTGTAACTTCCAAACCACCCGATTTCATTGGACGGAAATAGGTTGAGCCTTCTGGGGTATCACGTACACCACGGTAGAAAAAATAACTATAGACAATCGCAATCACGCCAGTGGTTGCAACCGCAGCACGCCATCCATCAGGGCCGCCAACAACATGCATGGCAATAAAAGGCATACTCATTGACGCTACGGCTGCACCAAAATTGCCCCATCCGCCATAAATACCTTCAGCGATTCCGACTTCTTTAGCGGGAAACCATTCTGAAATCAAACGGATACCGATCACGAAGCCTGCACCAACAAAGCCCAGTAAGAAGCGCATGACTGCCAATTGTTGGTACGTTTGCGCAGCGGCAAACAATAAACACAACAATCCACTGACTAAAAGCAAACCTGAATAGGATTTACGTGGCCCGATTTTGTCGACGAGCACGCCGATCAATACACGCGCTGGGATGGTTAATGCTACGTTAAGCATTAAGATCGCTTTGACTTCTGCATCCGTCATATGGAAATACGTTTTCAAAGTTGGCATCAAAGACGCATGTGCAAACCAAATCAAAAACGTGACGAAAAACGCCATCCATGAATAATGCAAAATCCGTATCCGTGGAATGGATAAGTTAAATAGCGCGATACGATTAGCCAAGATAGCTCTCCAAAGCGACTTTAAAGTTAGCCGCATATAAATAAAACACAAATCTCTCGACAGATATGAAGATATCACATCTGAGCTGTCTTAATTAAGTATTACTTTTCAGACATTTGTGGAGAGTTAAACGCTCAAGCTGCTCAATATTAACTGAGCGAAATCAATACATCATCACCATCAAGTTTGACTTGGTAAGTTTTGATAAAGACGCTGTCATCTTCTAAGCATTGACCTGTTCTTAAGTCGAAGTGTTGCTTGTAGATTGGCGATGCGACAACATCAAATCCTTTCAGATTGCCAGTGATGCCACGTGCGATGACGTTAGCTTGGCTAAATGGATCAAAGTTTGAAACTGCAAAAATATTACCGTCATTTAAACGGAATACTGCCACTTGCTCACCTTGCACTAATGCAGGCACGCCTACCAGCGGAGTAAGATCATTAACTGTACAAATTTTCTCTAACATGGCGATGATCTCCAATACACATAATCTTTCAAAAACTGAATTTTAAATCCCCTACTTACTTTTCAACATCCATCAAAATAAGTAGGTTTAATCATTAAAACTTTAATTATATCAGTGCAATAACTATGCCATTTCAACCACTTCGATCACATTGATGCGACCCACTTTTTCACTCGGGGTTGCTGGACGAATTTGACCGCGTTCTTGAACAAATACGATGTTGTCATCGGCTTTGTCAGAGTTCACAAACGGTTGGAAACGTTTCAGAATCTCTGGATCACTGATCGCTGTTTTCCACTCACATTGGAATGTATCCACCACATATTGCATTTGTGATTCAAGTTCATCGGCAATGCCAAGTGAGTCGTTCAGGATCACATCTTTCAGGTAATCCAAACCGCCTTCCATGTTGTCACGCCATACGCTAGTACGTTGCAAACGATCAGCAGTTTTGACGTAGAACACCAAGAAACGGTCAACATATTTGATCAATGTTTCGCTGTCCAAATCCGAAGCCAACAGTTCTGCATGACGTGGTTTCATCCCGCCGTTACCGCAAACGTAGAGGTTCCAACCTTTTTCAGTTGCAATGATGCCCACGTCTTTGCTTTGTGCTTCAGCACATTCACGAGTACAACCCGACACACCAAACTTGATTTTGTGGGGTGAACGCAGACCGCGATAACGATTTTCTAATTCAATGGCAAAGCCAACTGAATCCAACATCCCATAACGGCACCATGTTGAACCGACACAAGATTTCACTGTACGCAATGATTTACCATAAGCATGACCAGATTCAAAACCAGCATCGATCAGCTCTTTCCATACTAATGGCAATTGCTCTAAACGCACACCGAACAAGTCCACACGTTGACCGCCAGTGACTTTGGTGTAGAGCTTGTATTTCTTAGCAACCATACCAACCGCAATCAAACCATCTGGCGTCACTTCACCACCGGGCATACGTGGAACGACTGAATAAGTACCGTCTTTTTGCAAGTTGGCCATGTAGTAATCATTGGTATCTTGCAAACCAGCCAAGGGTTTCGCCAGCACATGCTCATTCCACAATGATGCCAAAATGCTTGCAGACGTAGGTTTACAGATATCACAGCCGTCATGTTGACCATTACCATGTTTTTCAAGCAATTCAGCGAATGACTTGATTTTACCCACTTGGCAAAGATGGAACAGTTCTTGACGTGAGTAAGCAAAGTGTTCGCAGATGTCTTTTTTGACTTCAACGCCCATTTTCTCAAGTTCAGAATTCATCACTTGTTTGACGAGTGCGGCACAACCGCCACATGAACTACCTGCTTTCGTGCCACATTTAACGCTGTCGTAATCCATGCAGCCGCTTGCAACCGCATCACAGATTTCGCCTTTACTCACGTTATTACATGAACAAATCGTTGCGGTCATTGGCAATGAATCTGCCCCCAAAGCAGGACGTGGTGAACCATCAAAGCTAGGCAGAATCAACGCTTGTGCATTGTCTGGCAAATCCATGTCGTTCAGCATCAGTTGCAGTAAACCACCATAAGCTTCTACATCACCGATCAACACTGCGCCGAGTAATTTCTTGCCATCAGCTGAAACAACTAATTTTTTATAAACTTCATTAGGCTCATCCACATAGACAAAGCTACGCGCGCCAGCCGCAGTGCCATGTGCATCACCAATGGATGCCACATCGACACCCATCAGTTTCAATTTGGTTGACATGTCTGCGCCGAGGAAGTCTTTTTTCTTCTCATGTGCAATGATTGAATGTGCTGCGGTTTCAGCCATTTGATAGCCTGGTGCAACTAAACCGTAAATACGGCCTTCCCACAACGCACACTCACCGATGGCGTACACATCAGGGTCGTTGGTGACACATTCATTGTTAATGACGATGCCGCCACGAGGACCGACATCAATACCGAATTGACGTGCCAAATCATCACGTGGACGAATGCCCGCAGAGAACAGAATCATGTCGGTTTCAAGATGTGAACCATCTGCAAAGTTCATACGATGACGGCAGTTTTCACCATCCACGATTTCAGTGGTGTTTTTACCCAAATGAATGCCTACGCCAAGCGCTTCAATTTTGCTACGCAAGATTTTTCCCGCGCCATCATCAATTTGAACCGCCATCAAACGTGGCGCAAATTCAACCACATGAGTTTCTAGACCTAAGTCACGTAATGCTTTCGCTGCTTCAAGACCGAGCAAACCACCGCCAACAACCACGCCGATTTTTGAGCGCGCTGCGCTGACTTTCATGGCTTCTAAGTCATCAATCGTACGGTAAACCAAGCAGTCGCCACGATCTTTACCTGGCAATGGTGGAACAAATGGATACGAACCCGTTGCTAAAATCAGTTTGTCGTACGATAGTTTTTCACCAGTTGTGGTGGTGACGATTTTGGCTGCACGATCAATTTCAGCCGCGCCTTTACCTAAATGCAGTTTGAAGCCGTTATCTTCAAAGAAGTTTGGCGCAACGAGAGACAAATCATCGGCAGTTTTACCAGAAAAATACGAAGAGAGTTGCACGCGATCATATGCTGGCAGATTTTCTTCACAGAGCACTGTGACATCAATCGGCGTTCCTAAATTCGCTGTAGCTGCATCGCGTGCTAATACTTCAACAAAACGATGTCCAACCATGCCATGACCAACGACGACGATTTTCATATTCAACTCCGTACTTCTTCAAAACCAATTGAGTAAAATGAATAAGATTTTTTTTGAAGTGTGCTTAAAAAGATGTGTCATCTAATTCACCGCCAGCAAAAACATCACTTCATGATATAAATATATATTCAATATCCATGCCAAGACTCCTGATAACCGAAATATTTCGTATCATGTGAGCATTTTTTGCACGAAAATAGATCGCTTACGTCATGAGAGCGTTATGTTTTAATTTGATAAACAATTGTTATTTATAATTATTGTTAATTAATTAACCAAGTCACTAGAAAGATGCGAAAAGTATTTTAGAGTTGGATGGGGTGATACGTTTTATATGATAAAATTCAATAAGAATGCATTAAAAAAGATCGACGCACCAATAAAACACCAGAAAGTATTTGATGTGAGATTTAAGGAATCAGCCTAAAGAAGGATTAATTATATTTATATAACAAAGTCTTAGTTTGTATTTTGGGGATTAACACTGATCATATCGCTGTGTTGACCATAAAAATGCATTATGCATCACAGGAGTGCATTATGAGAATCATGCTCCCTAATATATTGCATTGTGGTTTCATTTTATTAATACACTGCCGAGGCTTCCCTGCATCAGGCATTGACTTTTATTTAGGTGTTTTTAGCGTTCAATTAAAAGGCATAAAAAAAGCAAAGCCACCAAGGACTTTGCTTTTTGAGGTCAATGAATATATCTAATCTGATTGACGGTGTGCTTCTGATAAATAGTTATCTGACTGCATTTCAAGTAATCTTGACCGAGTCCGTTGAATCTCAAAAGCGAGTTTTTCACCTTGATACAGTTCTAAAATCGGTTGTTGTGCAGTCATGACTAATTTGACTCGGCGATCATAAAACTCATCGACCAAGTAAATCAGACGACGTGTCGCATCAGCAATTTGATCATTGAGTACAGGAACCCGACCGACGAGCACGGTGTTGTAAAGTTTAGCAATTTCAATAAAATCTGCTGCACTGCGTGGCTTCATGCACAACTCATCAAAACGGCACCACAACAAATCATCCGTACGACCTTCTACCTCAATGATTCGATCATTAATCACAATGTCTTCTTGTGAAACTAGATGGGCTTTAGTTAATGCTGAAAAGCGCGATGCGATCCAATTCATCGATTCATCTGTGAGTGGCGCACGATAAAGGTTGGCTTGCTTGAGAACACGCAAACGATAATCAACACCTGAATCAACATTGAGTACGGTGCAATGTGATTTTAAAGCTGCGACTGCGGGTAAAAAGCGATCACGATGAATGCCGTTCTTGTATAGACCATCAGGTGCAATATTTGAGGTCGCAACTAAAGTAATACCACGTTTAAACAACATGCCAAACAAATCACCCAAAATCATCGCATCAATGACATTGCTGACAAAGAACTCATCAAAACAAATCAATACTGCTTCTTTATAAATCAAATCCGCCACTTTTTCTAAAGGATCGCTCTGCCCTTTGAGTAAATTGAGTTCACGATGCACACGCTGCATAAAATGATGGAAATGCATCCGCATTTTGCGCTTAAAGGGCACGGATTCATAAAACTGATCCATAAGCCATGTTTTACCTCGACCAACACCACCCCACAAATAAACGCCTTGAGGTGCAGCCGAACGCCTTAAGCGAAAACCCTGCGCTTGTTGAAAGCGTGCAATTAAGTTCTGATGAAGTTGGTCCAATGCATAAACAGCATTCGCTTGTTCATCGTCTTGGATGAATGAACCAGTCGTCAGTGCGTCCGCATAACGTTGTGCAGGCGAACGTTCATCGACTATTGCTTTTAATACTGGGATTTCTAATGTCATGGAAAACGACGCTCTAATTGCAATCCGATTGCGGGTAACTGTCCATGAAAAAAGTGACTACATTCTGGAATAATGGCTAAATCAAAATGCCGTGCATTTGCCCAATTAATAATTTCTTGCGGCGGGACAACTTCGTCTTGATCACCAACCATGACAAATGTATCTTCAGGTAAAGTCAGTGTTTCCATCGGATAGTTTTGTACTGCGGGTGCCAATAGATAAAGTTTTTTTAATTTAAATTGATGGTTGTTGTCTGATAAGAGTCGATCACAACTTGCAGCAGCAATGTATCCACCAAATGAAAATCCAGCCACATAGAGATTTCTGGCTGTTGTTTGACTTGCAATCCAATCAAGGACACAAAAAAAGTCATCGATTTCACCCATGCCATCAGCATGTGACCCAGTACTTAGACCAACTCCGCGAAAATTGAATTGCACGACTGATATTTTTTGCTGACGAAAAAAACGTGCGAGCGTCGTGACGACCTTGTTATCCATCGTCCCACCCATGAGTGGATGTGGATGACAAATTACCGCGACGCCATCAGACTCTTGCCATAACGGACGTATTTGAAGCATCCCAGCATGACCTTGAATGAGTTGATCGGGCATAGACGATAGCTGCAACTGTTAAGTGAGAAAACAACAAGGGTGGAAGACTAGCCGATTGAGACCTAAATTACCAATCCGAATTCCTATTTCTGCCCCACTTAACCAAAAAGTGTGAAACATTTATCATAATGAGTTGACTATTTCATGATAAGTAGTCTCATCTTGATATATTAAATTCAGCATTTTAAATTTTTTTGATTCGACAAATATAGAATAAAACTTGTCCACAGATGATTCAATTGGCTTTTTCATGAACAAATAGAATTTTATGTGGACTTGATCATGCCAACAGTCACTTGCATTAAATAACTTACTGTAAATTATGGATATTTTTTACTGATTAAAATTTGTACAATTTAACCGTTCCCCTTACAAATACAATGCTTAAACCTGTCAAGCTGGCACTTGTCCACAGCTTCGTCCACATTTTTTGTGGACAACACCTCAAACCCTTGCTACTGCTAGCGAATAAGCAATTCGACTTGTGGATTATGCATGAGATTCAGTTGTATATTTTGTTGAACAATTTTTTTTATAAAATTTTAAAAATATAATTATCGCTTGCTATTCTTTTAAAGCATAAGCATTGGTGCCTGATTATTCGTCAATAACAGTTTTACGTTTATAAATGAAAAATGAAAGGATTGTCTAACAGAATTTCACTTGTTCATAATACACACAACAAAAGCGGAATCTAGACAAGGATGCGTTTGTCATGCAGGGCTATAGTCTTTATAGTAGGGCATAATTTTTTATAAGACCAAAGATTGAGTATCAGTTGAGTTGAATTCAATTGTAAAGTTGATAAACACTTTGAAAATATTGGTTTAAAATAGCTTTGCTTGATAAAGCAAGCCAACCGTTTCACCAGTCGCACTGTTATTCGCCTCGTCACATGAGGGAATTTCTATCTAGCAGCATCATTTGCTATAACAAACTTGGGAGTTGCATCTTGGAAGCACGTGTAATAGACCTAGCCAAACTAGGCAAAAATGACATTGACCGCGTCGGTGGCAAAAATGCGTCATTAGGCGAAATGATCAGTCACCTTGCAGGTGCTGGCGTCAGTGTTCCAGGTGGGTTTGCAACAACCGCGCAAGCATTCCGTGATTTTCTCGAACAAAGTGGTCTCAAGGATCGTATTCAAGCAGCACTCAAAAATCTGAATGTCGATGATGTGCAGGCTTTGATTAAAACGGGTGCACAAATTCGTCAATGGGTTATTGAAACGCCTCTCTTGCCAGAATTCGAAAAAGATGTGCGTGACGCGTTTACTGCACTATCTGAAGGCAATCCTGATATCGCAGTTGCAGTGCGTTCAAGCGCGACAGCGGAAGATTTGCCAGATGCATCTTTTGCAGGACAACAAGAAACGTTCCTGAACATTCGCGGCATTGATAACGTTCTGGTTGCAATTAAAGAAGTATTTGCATCCCTGTTTAATGATCGTGCGATCGCTTACCGCGTTCATCAAGGTTATGAACATGAAGGTGTCGCATTGTCTGCGGGTATTCAGCGCATGGTGCGCAGCGAAACTGGCGCAGCTGGCGTGATGTTTACGCTGGATACTGAGTCAGGTTTCCGTGATGTGGTGTTCATCACCGCAGCGTATGGCTTGGGTGAAACTGTTGTCCAAGGCGCGGTTAATCCAGATGAATTCTATGTGTCTAAGCCACTACTAGAAAATGGCAAACATGCAATTGTTCGCCGTAATTTGGGCAGTAAACATCAAAAAATGATCTACGGTGACAGTGGTGTGACTGGACATTCGACTGTTGTGGTTGATGTTGATAAAGCAGATCGTTTGAAATTCTCGTTAAATGATCAAGAGCTGGTTGAACTTGCTAAACAAGCAATGATCATCGAAAAACACTATCAAACTCCGATGGATATTGAGTGGGCGAAAGATGGCGATGATGGAAAACTCTATATCGTTCAAGCACGTCCTGAAACAGTCAAAAGCCGCCAAAACGTTGGCACCATGGAGCGCTACCTGCTTAAGCAAAAAGGCACCGTATTGTGCGAAGGTCGTTCAATCGGTCAACGCATCGGTTCTGGCCGTGTACGAATTATTAATTCGATTAAAGACATGGATATTCTCCAAACTGGCGATGTCCTCGTTTCAGATATGACTGATCCAGATTGGGAACCCGTCATGAAGCGTGCGTCAGCGATTATTACCAATCGCGGCGGACGTACTTGCCATGCTGCAATTATTGCGCGTGAACTCGGTGTACCTGCGATTGTTGGTTGTGGAAACGCAACAGAAGTTTTGGTTGATGGGACTGAAATTACCGCGTCATGTGCTGAAGGCGACACAGGCTATATCTATGAAGGCGCGCTTGATTTTGAAGTGCAGAAAAATTCAATTGATTCAATGCCCCCGCTCGCGTTCAAAATTATGATGAACGTGGGTAACCCTGATCGCGCATTTGATTTTGCTCAAATTCCAAATCAAGGTGTAGGCTTAGCGCGTTTAGAGTTTATTATCAATCGGATGATTGGTGTACATCCTAAAGCATTGATTAACATCGACAGCCTACCACGTGAAACACGTGCAGCTGTACTTGCTCGTACTGCGGGTTATGCAACGCCTGTTGATTTTTTTGTTGAAAAACTGGTTGAAGGGATTTCTACCCTCGCCGTTTCTTTTGCCGACAAGCCTGTCATCGTCCGCATGTCAGATTTTAAATCAAATGAATACGCAAACCTGATTGGCGGCAAACTTTACGAGCCAGAAGAAGAAAACCCAATGCTTGGTTTCCGTGGTGCAAGTCGCTACGTATCCGACAATTTCCGTGATTGCTTCGAACTTGAATGTCGCGCACTGATAAAAGTTCGTGACGAAATGGGTTTGACCAATGTAGAAATTATGATTCCTTTCGTACGTACTGTGGGTGAAGCAGCTCGTGTAATTGAGCTTCTGGCACAAAATGGTTTACGTCGTGGTGAAAATGGTTTGCGTATCATCATGATGTGCGAACTACCGACTAATGCTCTACTCGCAGATCAATTTTTGGAGCATTTCGATGGCTTCTCGATTGGATCAAATGATTTAACTCAATTAACATTGGGTTTAGATCGCGACTCAGGCATTGTGTCGCATTTATTCGATGAGCGTGATGATGCCGTGAAAGCCCTGCTATCGATGGCAATTACTGCTTGTCATAAAGCCAATAAGTACATCGGAATCTGTGGTCAAGGACCTTCAGATCATCCTGACTTTGCTCTCTGGCTTATGGAGCAAGGGATTGATTCTGTGTCATTAAATCCTGACTCTGTGCTTGATACATGGTTCTTCTTAGCTCAAAATCAAACGGCTTTAAAGATATAGTTTTTTAAGAGATGTTCACTTATTAAAAATATCCTGCTCACAAAAAGCTCGTAGATACGGGCTTTTTGTTTATTATCTAGTTAGTTAATATAGTCAGCTAAATCAACATCAAAAGTAATCGTTTTTTGATAGCAAACGCTTGTAAAGTCTATAAAAAACGGTTCATTTATTTCTAGGCACTTACAAACATGCAAATATACCTAGCTCGAAATAACGAACAAGCGGGTCCTTATACGCTTGAACAAGTGAATGCAATGCTCGCTAATAAACAAATTGTATTAGCTGATCTCGCTTGGCATGAAGGCATGGCAAACTGGTTGCCTTTAGGTCAATTGACTGGCGGAAAACTAGTCTACAACCCAAATCAGCAAAAAACAGCACCTACCACTCCGCCATTTAAATCAACTGCAACAAATACAGCTGATACTGAAAGTCTGGTCAATGGTGCAACACTTGCTACTGTCGGCCGTAGACTCAGTGCCGCTTTGATTGATTACTTACTTCTAAATTTTATCATTGGGGTAGCATTTTTCTCAACGATGACAGTAGAAAGTCTGACCAAACTTAATGCAATATTTACGACTGAATTAGCGCTGCTTTCTAACAGTGCGAAACCAGATACGACACAAATTCTCAAAACAATGATTGCTGGCATTCCTGAATTAACATTAGTCGCTGTTGGTACTGCCGTGCTGACTTTGACATTAATCCAAGTCTGGTTAATTTCATCCCGTGGTCAAACAGTTGGAAAAATACTGCTTAAAATTAAAATTGTTGATGAAGTGAGCGGTGAAAAATCAACTTTCCTGCGGTCAGTCATACTACGGTCGGTTTTCGTTAAATATATTGGCTACAACATTGTCGGATCATTATTATTTTTTGTGGATCTGATTTTTTTGTTCACCAAAAAAAACCGGACGTTGCATGATCGTTTGGCTAAAACTTTGGTCGTAAATACAAATGTGGTTGAGTTAAAAAACAAAAAATCATAACGTTTAACCTATAACGCATAGCCCAATACTCATGCGATGATGTTGTAGATTGCGTTTAATCTACAACATCATCTGAGTCATAGAAGTTTTAAAAACAACATAAGGTGATTTTTAATGGTGGCGGTCGTATGACGATTCTGATTTTATTTTTATT
>JACMMY010000300.1 GCA_014378805.1 Moraxellaceae bacterium | reverse complement strand
TTGCAACATTGCTTTACGACGGTCGCCAAAGCCGGGTGCTTTAACCGCACATACTTTGATGATGCCGCGCATGTTGTTAACAACCAGAGTTGCCAACGCTTCGCCTTCGATGTCTTCAGCGATCAATAGCAATGGCTTGCCTGATTTTGCAACCGCTTCAAGTGTTGGAATCAATTCACGGATGTTGCCGATTTTTTTATCAACAAGCAGAATCAGTGGGTTATCTAATTCAGCAGTCAGTGTATCTGGCTTGTTTGCAAAGTACGGGCTGACATAGCCACGGTCAAACTGCATGCCTTCAACCACGTCCAATGTGTCATCAAAGCCTGAGCCTTCTTCTACAGTGATGACGCCTTCTTTGCCAACGCGTTCCATTGCTTCAGCGATCAAATCACCGATGGTGGTGTCGCTGTTTGCAGAGATTGAACCCACTTGAGCAATCGCTTTTTTGTCGCTTGCTGGCGTAGAAATGTTTTTGATTTCTGCAACCGCGACGCGAACTGCTTTGTCGATACCGCGTTTCAGATCCATTGGGTTCATGCCAGCTGCAACAGCTTTCATGCCTTCGTTAAGGATTGATTGTGCAAGTACAGTTGCTGTGGTTGTACCGTCGCCAGCGATGTCAGCAGTTTTGCTAGCAACTTCGCGAACGAGCTGTGCGCCCATGTTTTCGAATTTGTCTTTCAGGGTGATTTCTTTAGCAACAGTCACACCGTCTTTAGTGATGTGTGGTGAACCGTATGATTTATCAATAACCACGTTACGACCTTTAGGGCCCAGTGTCACTTTCACTGCGTCGGCAAGAATGTTTACACCAATAATCATCTTTGCGCGAGCTGAGTCGCCGAATTTTACGTCTTTAGCAGACATGGAATCGCTCCTTTCAAATTGATATAAATAGATCTAATGATTTCGCACATTCAAATGATGAATGTGGTTTTCAAAATTAACCTTCTAGAACGCCAAAAATATCTGATTCTTTCATAATCAACAGTTCTTCACCGTCGATTTTAACGGTTGAACCTGCGTATTGACCGAACAACACTTTGTCACCCACTTTGACATCAAGCGTACGTACGCCGTTGTCAG
Organism: Moraxellaceae bacterium; assembly: GCA_014378805.1. Lineage (GTDB taxonomy): Bacteria > Pseudomonadota > Gammaproteobacteria > Pseudomonadales > Moraxellaceae > Aquirhabdus. The sequence continues at coordinate 6,476 of JACMMY010000300.1, read as the reverse complement.
TGATTTGACCAGTACCCACAGCAAGGATTTCGCCTTGTGATGGTTTTTCAGCAGCAGAACCCGGTAGCAAAATGCCGCCTGCAGTTTTGGTTTCTTCTTCAACGCGGCGGACAACAACACGGTCATGCAATGGACGGATGTTCATGCAGTTTTCTCCTTGAGTAATGAATTCAGCATTTCACTGATTTTGGGGTTGAGTGCACAGCATCATGCGCTTATCGACGCATCTTAGCTATGCGAAAAAATTCTTAATCAAACAGTGGGGGTAGAATGAGTTGCTTCAAGGGCTTGTTTTATGAAGAACGACATTGTTTGCTGTTTTTTTGTACACATTTTGGTCGATATTGCGATGTTGATGCTGGCATATTGTATCTATGGTTGGCCATAGTTCACCTAAGCGTTCGAACTGCTGGGTTTCAAGGTTAAAGTCATAGCGGTCAATCGTTAAATCAGGATGAATAATATTAATCGAATTGGGCACGTCATAACGTAATCGATGAGAGACCGCTGTACCTGCTTGAATGTCTAAAACCTCTTTATGTAGTTCAAAGTGTTCTTTGAGTGACAACACGATTGGTACGTGAAAATGTCCGTGTAGTAAAGCATCCAAACCACAATGTGCCCAATGTTGAGCTGCTTCAGCTGCGAGGATTGGAATGTCTCTTTTCTGATAACTTCTGAGGACGCGAAAGGGTTGATGGGACAGAACAATCCGCTTTTTTCCGATCTTGCCTAATAAAAGGCGTTCGCCCGTTTCGGTGATTTGTTCGTGCGTAATCCTGCCTTGAGTATGATGTTTGGGACTGATGCTGTTAACACCAACCAAATAAAAATGCTTTGTTTCAAGTGTGGTTTCAGTCCGTCCAAATATTTTTTCATAATGACCAAACGGATTAAACATGCGTCTGGTCAGATGATAAAGTGGAATATCGTGATTGCCCGGAACCACAATCCACGGAATACCAAGTGAATCAAAGAAATCGTGGAATGCTTGAAATTGAACACGTCGCGCGCGCTGAGTTAAGTCCCCACTGATTGCAATCGCTTCTAAGGGTAATTGTTTGCACAATAGATTTAGTGCATCGGTGATTGCACTGTGTTCAGTACCAAAGTGAAGATCAGAGAGGTGAAGAAGCATGATGATCTGTTCCTGAATGATCCGGCACAATCACGGTCAACGCACAACGCGCTACTGAAAAATGCAGCGGTGTTTGCATGTAAATGACTTCACCATCAATCGCGACTTTCATTTGTCGTGCTTTGGATTCGATACGAATGGCGTCTGCACAAAATACAGTGACTTCGGGCGCTTTTTCAAACGTACCCAATTGAAGCCGTGCGATGAGTTTTAAAATTTGAATTTTAGACACTTCGGTTATCGCTACAACCGCTAATTTTCCTTGAGCGGCACATTCTGCTAAACCCAATTTATAGTCATGTAATTGGAGTTGGTTATTACCGAAAAACACCAATGGTGACTCAATCGGTTTCACCTGACCATCAACAATCAGTTTAAGTTTTAACTTTTGGTGTTCGCGCATCAGCACCGCAAAACCTGAAATCTTTGCGACAAAGCGAAACCGTCCAAATCGATGATTATCAAACTCTCGTTGCTCAATGAGGCGAGGGTAGAGACCGATGGATGCATTATTTAGATAAATGTATTGATTGACGCAGCCAACGTGAATTGTATGCTCCTGACCATGCAGTACAGCATGTGCCGCTTCCAACGGATCAAGTGGAATCCTAAGCGCACGCGCGACATAATTAAATGTTCCCAAAGGAATAATACCCATCGGTATTTTGCCGTGCATCAGAATCTGAGCAACCGAATTGAGTGTGCCATCACCGCCAGCAATGACAATAATTCCTTTTTTGTCCTGATGGCGCGCAATGATTTTTTGGGTTAATTGAGACAATGCATAAAACTGCTCGACGATATGTAACTCAACATCACACCCTTGCTGCGTAAAATAGCGCTTCAGGACATCCTGAATAGGCTCAGCATCTGGCGTACGATGACCTGCCGCCGAATTGATAATAATCGAAATCAGTTGTTTGCTGGACTCGTCGGATGTAAGCATATTAATCCTTGTTTAATTCATTGGTCGTAAGCGCGTTTTTAATTGATGCTTCTTGATGGCACATTCTTTGGGGACCTGATTTTCGATTGTCAGGTTAAACGATTATTTCCATTCAATGAGCGTTAGTTACATATCGTAAAAACAATCATACGCCATGTTTGCTTTGATTTCCTACTTGTTCAATAGGTTTTTGGGTAGTTAGTGTATTGAATTAAATAAAAAATATTTATAATTTCTACATTGGGCTGTACTTTTTTTGAAAAAATAATTTGAGGTGTTCATTCAATTTTTGATTAGGATTAATGATTTAAATTTATAAATTTAAATCATTATAAAATCATCTTCACATGTTCTTAGATAAATATCGTACACGGATTTCAGTCAGTGATCGTGATTTAATGGCAAAAGCGATCTATGTCTTTAACATGTTTATAGATTTTTGATGGATTGCGCTACTTGTGATCATATTTTCTATTTTTCAATAAATAGCGGTCGCCTTGAGAGTGTTGGTTATTTGTATGAATTATCATAGGTTTTATTGTTTTAGTTTTATTTTTTGCGCACTCATGCCTCTACTCTTTAGCGTGTGCAGTCTATCTTTTTATACTGGTGAATTGTCAGTGATTACGGTATAAATTATCTACGGATAGGAGGGATCTTAAAACCGTACTAAAAATCCCGCCAACACCATTATCACGCAAATTTATGCCTGTTATACAGTCTTCTAAATGCGGCGTTTTTGTGCTTTAATATGTCCTTAATTTTTAGCGGCAGTTACCCGTGATCCGGGGCTGTCTTAGCGCGTATTTTTACGATAAGGCCTCACCATGACCCAAGTGATAGCTTCTAATCCGCCAGCATTCGTTCGCCACACCAAGCTTATCGCTTGGGTGGAACAGATCGCCGCACTGACCCAACCTGACCGCATTGAGTGGGTGGATGGTAGCGAAGAAGAGAATCAACGCCTACTTGATCTGATGGTCAGTTCAGGCACGATGAAAAAATTAAATGAAGCCAAACGTCCTGGTTCGTACTTAGCATTATCGAGCCCTTCAGATGTGGCGCGTGTTGAAGAACGCACCTTTATCTGTTCTGAGAAAAAAGAAGACGCTGGTTCAACCAATAACTGGGCAGCACCTCTCGAGATGCGCGCAACGTTGAACGGTTTGTTCGAAGGTTGTATGCGTGGTCGTACTATGTACGTTGTGCCATTTTCAATGGGCCCACTCGGCAGCCACATCGCACACGTTGGGATCGAGTTAAGCGACTCTCCTTATGTTGTGGTCAATATGCGCATCATGGCGCGTATGGGCAAAGAAGTGTATGACGTGCTCGGCACTGACGGCGAATTTGTACCCTGTGTTCATTCTGTTGGCTCACCGCTAACAGCGGGTCAAGCTGATGTGAAATGGCCGTGTAACGATACTAAATATATCGTGCATTACCCAGAAACCCGCGAAATCTGGTCATTCGGTTCAGGTTACGGCGGTAATGCATTGCTCGGTAAAAAATGTTTAGCACTGCGTATCGCATCTGCGATGGGTCGCGATCAAGGTTGGTTGGCTGAACACATGCTGATTTTGGGTTTAACCAGTCCAAAAGGTCAAAAACACTACGTTGCAGCAGCGTTCCCATCAGCGTGTGGTAAAACCAACTTTGCAATGTTGATTCCACCAGCAGGTTTTGAAGGCTGGAAAGTTGAAACTGTGGGTGATGACATTGCTTGGTTGAAACCAGGTGCTGACGGTCGTCTCTACGCAATCAACCCAGAAGCTGGTTTCTTCGGTGTTGCACCGGGTACCAGCGAAAAAACCAATCCAAACTGCTTGGCAACATTGTACAAAAACGTGATTTATACCAACGTTGCAATGACAGAAGACGGTGATGTGTGGTGGGAAGGCTTGAGCAAAGTTGCTCCTGCAAACCTAACAGATTGGAAAGGCAATGCTTGGACAACAGAAACTGGTACACCCGCAGCGCATCCAAACTCACGCTTCACAGTTGCAGCAAGCCAATGTCCATCAATCGACGCTGACTGGGAAAATCCAGCAGGCGTACCGATTTCTGCGTTCATCTTCGGTGGTCGTCGTGCAGACACAGTGCCTCTAGTTACTGAAGCATTCGATTGGGTTGATGGCGTGTATAAAGCGGCAACCATGGGCTCTGAAACGACTGCTGCGGCGGTGGGTCAGCAAGGGATCGTTCGTCGTGATCCGTTTGCAATGTTGCCATTCTGTGGTTACAACATGGGCGATTACTTCCAACATTGGTTGAACATCGGCGAAAAACTGCAAGCAGCCACTGCTGTCAGCGGCGCGAAAATGCCTAAGATTTTCAACGTCAACTGGTTCCGTCGTGATGCGGCTGGTAACTTCGTTTGGCCTGGTTTCGGTCAAAACACTCGCGTTCTTGAGTGGATGATCAACCGTTGTGAAGATACGATCCATGCGGAAGAAACGCCAATTGGTTATGTTCCTGCGTATGATGACTTGAATTGGACTGGCACGACTTTTAGCCGTGAAGAGTTCGAACAAGTCACTTCGCAAGACCACGATCAATGGGTTGTTGAACTGGAAAGCCATAAAGAGTTGTTCGCAAAAATTGGTGATGCATTGCCAGAAGTTCTACGTGAACGTAATGCACAATTGATCGCTTCATTGAATGAAAAGAAAGCATTGACTGCTTAATTTGATTTAGTGTTTTGAATGTAAAAAAACCGTCTCGATTGAGGCGGTTTTTTATTGGGTTGACTTTGTAGTTTTGAATAAAGATTTAGAGTTGTAGGGGATTCATTAGAACTTAGAGAAAATATTTTGAATTAACGTTTCGATATGAGCAGATGTTTTAAGCTCTCCAACTACAAGAGAGTTGGGGTGACCGCAACCATTTCTGAGTTTTAAGCAACTCTCAAGCTCATCTTTAACATTTTTTCCGATGACTGAAATTGCGACTAGAATCTGAAGAAAGTCGTATTCTTTCATTCGAGCAAGGTCATCGGCGGTTTTAGCTGATTGCCATTTAGAGTGCCGCTTTGTTGCTTCATTGTTAAATGTACTGAGATGTGATTTTACGATCTCATCGTAAAGTGTTGATATGGCACCTACCCATGAAGTGATTATCGCCGACCGGTAAAGTTTGAATTCTAAACATTTAACAGCTTCTTCCACGAATATTCGAGTCGTTAAGTTTGGGATTTCGATTAAGTGATTTCTTAAATCTGAAGTAACAGCTTTGGAAACAGAGTTTGAAGTTACGCCTGTTAATTTTTCAATATGCGATTTCCCATGGGACGTTAGTTCCCATCCTTTTGATGTCAAAATTGCGAGAGTTTTAGCTCGAGATAGATATGAAGAAATATTCCATTTAGCGGCGGATCGTAATCCAGAATCTATAGCTATTTGTTTAATATCTTTCACTGCTTTGGCGCTCAGGGGCTGTGCTGCAAGACAGATTAGAATTTTGTCTTGATTAGTCAGCTTATTATGAGTCAGCAGATCTTTAAGCGACTCAAGAGATACCAAGACTAATTTCCAGTTCTCTTCTTGTGTCTGCTGTAAGAGTATAAACGTTTTGGGAAGGCTCTTTGAGTTTGCCAGATTTAACAAGTCTAAGTAGAGTTGGTGTTAAGTTTCCAGTGTAGCTTTGATTGTAGTAGCTTGGAGCTAGCTTCATTTCAATAATAATATTTTCGCGTGTAACTCTTTCCTCAGCTAAACAAAAAGTCCTTCGAGCTACTGAAGCCAGTACTAACTCTGGTCCAGATTTCACATTAAGCTTTGCTGCAATAGTGGTTAATGTTGCTTCAAAATTTTCTATTTGATTGATATTTCCGCTTTGTTCAGCTATCGAAGTGCTGTTTAAATCACTCACAAACGTCGTATGTGATTTTGCATAAAGATCTGATACTGCTGTTAGAAGCTGAGGGAGTTCTTCTTTTAAAAAAGTTTCAGAGCCTTCGTATTCAATTTCAATTGCGCCTAATTTAATTTTGATTTTACTTGTAGTCATCGCTGTTCCAAAGTTTATATTTCATTAGTTTAAAAACTATTCGTTTAATTAGATCTTGTTTGATATATGTACAACTTAATCAATATGCCTGACAATATTTATCTAGTCAACTCAGTAAAACTCGGAGGCTTGGTTGACGAAGAAAACCCTTTGCGTATCTAGAGTTTTGTGATTAGTTATATTCCCATGCCAATTCGTATACCTCATGGTTTGGTGCGCAATGCGCACCCTACGAATTAATGCATAGTTAACGTGAGCCCTGAAATTTAACAAGCTCACTTTAAAATAAAGTCGTCTTAAACCCTCGCCAACGCCTGCGCCAAATCGGGTTGTTTAAATTCAAAGCCAGCATCTAGCAATTGTTGCGGTAAAACTCGTTGGCTA
>JACMMY010000299.1 GCA_014378805.1 Moraxellaceae bacterium | reverse complement strand
CTTCAAACAGCATGATGTCGATTGCATTTGAGACAGCTTTTCTGTGATGGGTGTTGAGCCAACTAACAGCGCGCTCAATAGCGCCATCATGGCTTTTCTTAACGACAGCTGTTTCTTGTTGTGTGAGTACGCAGCATTGCTTATACTTTTTACCGCTGCCGCATGGGCAAGGATCATTGCGACCGATTTTAATTGCCATGATGAAGTCTTAACAAATTTAAGTTAAGTAAAATTTTACACTAGAGTAATAGCTTGGCTTAACACCTAACAGCACTTTTAAAAAGGATAGTCATGGTATTTCGGGCGCTCTGACCATTTTAAAATACAAGTAGAAAGGTTCTTCGGTTATTGATGATGCATGTTGCTAGCCTAATACGCGCTAGGGGGATTTCAATCGCAAATATAGCGTTTCAACTGTATCAAGTATTATCTTCCGGTCATCCTTACTGAGCTGGGCTAGCATGCTTCTGATTTGTTCAGATTGATCGTCAGCTCTAGTGCTAGATTCAATGATTAACTCCTGAATCCCACAACCAAAAATATCAGCAAGCTCTGCCAATCGGATTATCGTAGGGATGGTGACGCCACGCTCCATACGTGAAACAGCCTCATAACCTATTCCTAGGCTTTCCGCTACTTGGTCTTGGGTCAAATTGGCCGCCAAGCGCCTCTTGGCAATGCATCGCCCAATCTGTCCAGCTATATATTGTTTAGATTTTGTCATGATTGATAGTCAACTAATATAGTTGACTATCGACCGCTTGACATGAAGTGCTTATTAAGATGTAATTCAACTTAATAGGTTGCATTTAGGCGTTTTAATAAAAATAAACCTATTTTGTTTGCTTTCAGTGCGTGATTTAAAGTATGCCACTCCATCATGCGAATAAACATCGCTAATCCCTTTAAATAATTGGAAATAAAAATATGAAAAATGTAAATAAAACAGCTTGGCTGTCGGCTGTTATCGTACCTAGTTTGGCTTTTGGTTTGTTAGGTTGTGCGCAATTAAACAAAAATTTGGCTGATATCAATCAGGTATTAGCAGCTAGTGGTGGGCAACCTAGTGGTTATGCAATGGCAGTGCAACCTGAGGCTGGTCAAAGCAAACCAACAAAGGTGGTGATTCCTAATGATAAACGCGTGTCAAATGCGATAGATGAAGCGTTACCAACGATCAAGAAGGTATTGGCGATTCATCAATGCCTGAAAGACAGTGATGGAATGAGGTCGCTGAATATTTATGCAGTCACCGGGGTGGATATGAGAGATGGGCATGGCTACAGTGACATTACCCCTATTTCTCGAATGAAATATCATGACAAAAACAAATGTGTCAGTGTGCAAGCGCTAGATCAATGGACCATGCCGGCACTGAATGCGTTGAATTTCAGGGTTGTTTTCTTCGGTGATGACAGTGGTGAAGTCTCTAATTTTGAATATTATTTCAAAAAAACGGATGACGGCAGCTGGAAAATCGAACATGCTGAAGTTAGATAGATACGGATAAAAACCAAACATGACCAACGCTAACCCCTCAATACTCCGTAATGCCTTTGTTTTTGTCTTGGGGTACGTGACCCTAATGATTCCTACTTATGTATTACCATGGTTGGGTTCCAATTCTGCTGTGTTTAATGCCGTAGGAGTCGCCGTTGGCCATGGACTGACACCGCAATGGTGGGCGCATGCTTGGTGTCTGGTGATGTTGATTTTGATGACGTGGTTACGTGGGAGCTTGATCAACAAGAAATATCTCCCAGTATTCCCTTTTCTGGCAACGGTATTTGATCTGACACCAGGATTAAGTATGATTCCGTTTATACCTACCGTACTGCATGTGGCTGCGGTTATTCTGGGTGTACAAGTTGGCGTTCAACAGCCGATTGTTGATAGTGAGGCCACATCCAAGGAATTCGGTTCGACATCCAGCAAAGCAGGTGTTCTTGCTGGATTGATGACGCTAGCAGCCATTATTGGCAGCGTTCTTTTCATGAGCACCACGAAAAAAAGTATGTCAGAATTTGCCGGGCAGAAAAGCGGAATGCCTATAAAGGCATTACCTGCAAAGTTAACATCACCCTTACCGGTCATCACGCCAACTTCAGCAAAAATAGCTGTAGCAACGCTCGCATCTACAGAAGATCATGATATGGCACCCACCCCACATATTGGAAAGGCTGTACATTCCGTTAGCAATAAGGTGAAGCGCAAACATGCACAAAAAAAAGCATTGATCAGTGATAAAAATGCCGCGAAAGACGTTGGTGAGTTCCGCTACATCAATATTAACGAGTAACTACCCGTGAACAATTTTTTGTCTCGTCAAAGCTAAGAGATACTTTCCATCCATAGTTGCCACAATCTTTTTTGGCCAAATTAATAACCTGTGATTGGTATCATAACCGTGTGCAATGGCAGGGTTATGCTTCTTTTTCTGGGCGGAACAGTTTTAACTTCCATCAAAGTAATTTCACTTTTATGCACAAGAGTTTTACAATTAGCCTGTGGTTATATATTTTACGTCCTGCACCTGGTCTTCAGGCTAGTTTAATGCCGTGTAAAGTTTGTGGACTTTTATTTTCGGGAGCTTAGTAGGTGGAAAAGTTAAAAAAAGAATTTTCTAGAATTGACTCACAATTTCATGGTTCAGCACATGTTCCTAAGCTAGGTACAAAAATCTTACTTGATCTTGGATTCTCACCTATTCAAACAGCAGAGCTTTGCGATAAAACACAGGTCATAATAGCTGCTACACTCGTTGTACGACAATCAAACAACTTAAACCACAGCAAATAGCCTTCGTCTTGATGTAACTGTTATTATAACCTGCTGTGATTAGTGACAATTTGATGCATAAATGAAATGTGATGGGAGTAGACGTTGTATTTGGCTCAGATGAATATCTCGAATTTCAGGAAGCTGAAAAAGGCTGAACTGAATTTTCAACCTGGATTGAATATTCTAGTTGGCGCTAATAATGTAGGTAAGACTGCGGTTATAGATGCTTTGCGTGCCTTACTGGCGGGTCATGATGAACCCTATCCGCGACTCGATATTGACGATGTGCATCATCCAAAGGAAGGCAAGCCAACTGGTGACATTGTCTTTCAGTATATTTTCAAGGATCTAAGCCCAGACGATGAAGCTGATTTTCTGGCTGCATTGAAACCCGACGCATCAGGAAATTTGCAAGCACATATTACGATCCTCTACACAGAAGCTGATAAGTCTGGAAGGTTGCGAGCAAGGCGCTGGTGTGGTGACCATGAAGATGTGGGTCTGACTGCAGACATGATGGAGAATTTGCGTGGTGTATATCTGCCCCCTTTGAGGGATGCTTCTCAAAGTCTAAAACCAAGCCGCACCAGCCAACTTGCTAGATTATTCTTGCTTCTCGCTGATGACGCTGGGCGTGATGGAATCAATACAGCATTGAAGAAACTCGACGATGAGCTCCAGAAGCACCAACCAATCATTAATACTCATACAGCAATAAAAACTCGTCACGGCAATATGCTCGGCCCGCAATTGGCTCAAACGCTGGAGATGGGTCTGAGCGGAAGTGACTTCCAACGGCTAGCTTCGCGCTTATCGCTGCTGGTAGATACTTTTGAGATTGAACAGAATGGATTAGGCTTCAACAACCTAATCTTCATGGCTGTCGTGCTCAGTGAACTCACCAAAAACCCAGAATCAAGCTATCGTGGTTTAATTATCGAAGAGCCAGAAGCACATCTACACCCACAGCTACAAGCAGTTTTACTCAGCTATCTGGAGACCATAAAGGCCGTTGAAGGTGAAAAGCCAGTCCAGCTTTTTGTTACTAGCCATTCTCCTAACTTCGCCAGCATAGCCAACCTAGATTGCTTGACATGTCTTGTGGATACGGGGACCGCAGTCGAGACCTTCTTTCCACGAAATATCACGTTTGGAAAAGGAAAGAGAGAGAAGCTAGAACGTTATCTTGATGTTACTCGCGCAGAGCTGTTTTTTGCACGCCGAGTAATCTTCGTAGAAGGTGCCGCCGAGCTGATGCTGATAAGCGTTTTGGCTGAGAAAGAAGGATTCAAGTTACGCGAACATGGCGTCAGCCTGATCAGCGTCGAAGGCTTAAACTTTGACTCGTTTCTGCCGTTGTTCGGCGAAAAAACACTCAAGATTCGGGTGGCATTAATTACCGATGCTGACCCCATCGGCGAACCCGCTGATAGTAGTGAGCCAAAAGCACTTTATCCAGCTCTCGGCGATCAGATCAAGGTGTCCGACAACACAGCCAAGATGAAAACCAGCGAAGATACTTTTGTTAAGGTTTTTCATGGGTTGAAGACCCTCGAATATGACTTGGCATTGGATGCCGATAACCGTATTGCGATGTTACAAGCGCTCAACGAGATTCACCCGAAGATTGGTGAGACAGTTGAAATAGCAGTCAATGCTGCCGCAGATGATGCAACAAAAGCGCGTGCACTATTCAGTGGGATGTTCGAACGTGAGCAGAATAATGTGCAGAAAGGACGCTTTGGTCAGGCATTTGCACAGGTACTAACTGAGGGCGCTGCCTGCAAAGTACCTGACTACATTCGTGATGCTATCAAGCATGTCTGTCAATGAGTGCCTGCAAAGGCAAGTCGGAATTGTCTGCTGAACAGATAGCTATTATAGAAGCACCACTTTCACACATGTCCATAATCGCCTGTGCAGGAAGCGGGAAAACACGCACTGCAGTGCGCCGACTTGCAGAAATCAGGAAGCGACTTAGAGACGAGCGTGGACGTATTGCGTTACTATCCTTCTCCAATGTTGCCGTGGAAACATTCCGCCAAAGTTATCAACAACTCGCACAAGATATTTATCCAAACATCGGCCGTGATCGTGTCGAGTTCGACACACTAGATGGATTCATCACCAGCCATATTTTGCGTTCACATGCTCATCGAACAATGGAGACGACACAAGCAGCATTTCTCGTGACTGGCGGTGAACAATTTCTGAACGGTTTCACGTTTAAGACAAATACCTATCCACATAGCATCACGAAGATGCAGGTTGGCATGCGCGAAGGTGCTGTCTATTTTTACTACGCAAACAACGACCAAATGGTCGAATTGAATACTGCATACGCAGTTGGTATCATCCACCAGTTAGGACGAATAGGTGCGTATACCCATAATCTTGGCCGATACTGGTGTTATCGGGTTTTGCGAGAGCAGCCTGCTATTCTTCGTGCATTGGTTCACCGCTATCCCCATATCTTGATTGATGAATCGCAGGATATCGGTACGCTACACCAAGCTATAGTTGAGCAACTTATCGGGGCGGGTACAAAGGTCTCATTGATTGGCGACCCTAATCAAGGGATTTTTGAGTTTTCTGGTGCAAATGGTAAATTTCTGACGCAATTTGGGCAGCTTGCAGGAGTTAAGAGCTATGGTTTGACCTGCAACTTTCGGTCTGTTCCCTCAATTCTGGCTTTGGCTAACAAATTATCTACTCGTACCGACACAGCAGAACGACAGGCACCAGAAACGCTGAATGGTGCTTACTTTATTGCTTACAAGAATGCAGAGCGTGAACAACTTATCGCAGCATTTCAAGAAACCGTATTAAAAGCAGGTCTGAGCGTCGATCATTCAGCAGTGCTCTGTCGAGGACGCGATTTGGCAGACAAGTTGGCTGGTAATGGGGCGCCTGTGGGTCAAGGGATAGTGAAGGCCTTTGTTCAGGCGACAATTCTCAGAGATAAACGAAAGGATTATCTTGGGGCATTCAAGTTGGTCACGGGATGCATCGTTAGCCTGCTCTCCAATCCACCACATGGGCTAATCGCATTGATTGTGCAATCTGCCCGCTATCCAGAGGCTAAGCCATTGCGCCGCATAATATGGAACTTCACGCGCAATTCGAAAACTGGATTACCTATAGCTTCTTTGATGGCGGATTCGCAGTGGCATCCACAATTACTAGCGAGACTAAAGGCCATAATGGCGGAGCTAGAACAGAATTTTGGTTTAGTAACAACTGACAACTTGGGAAACAAATTGGCAAAAAAAGGACTACCCAACGCCCCACTGATGACTGATGATGACTTGATAACAGGGCAAGATTCGCGCATCCGTGTGGATACGGTACATCAGGTGAAAGGCGAAAGCTTAGACGCAGTACTGTATCTAGCGACAAAAGAGCATGTCAAAGCTCTTTTAGATGGAGTCCATACAGAGGTAGGGCGTATCGGCTACGTTGCTGTTACACGAGCCAGGAATCTATTATGGTTAGGAGTCCCAGCCAACGCGCTCGCGGAATTACGGCCAACCTTACTATCCCATGGATTCAAGGAGCACAATTAGGTTCTAAATTGTTGGTTGTAATGAATAATCAACCATATAAATAGTTTCTATTTTTCAAAGATACTAATACATTCTTATAGCCATTAAATAATTTAGGTCTAGTTCGATTTGACGGCATGCCTTAAAATAATCGTCATGGTAACACTGCAAAGTGAGCGCACATCATGGCTTGTAAGAACCTTAAACAAAATAGTTTGTATGATGGAATGCTGATATAACACAAAGCACTTACAGAGTTAGACGACATATTCAAGATTATCAAATGGCGCAAATCTATCTTTAACTTTAACTGCTAGTACAAATTTATGAATTGAACAAATTCATATTCTTTAACATTTCTTGAAATTGGGTCTAAAATTGCTTTCACTATTAGAGATATTCTCAAGTTTTTTACTATTGCATCCACCAAAATACGTAGCACCTCTACATCTGCAGATTGACTGATGAAATTTAGTTTCAGCTTTCTTGACGACAGTATTCTCTCGTTTGCCATCATATGCTCAACACTCTTCATTTCCATTAAAAAACGCTTTACACAATAAACTCTACAAGAGATCATTCG
>JACMMY010000298.1 GCA_014378805.1 Moraxellaceae bacterium | reverse complement strand
GGTGTGTTTTATTCGATGGATCAATTGTCACCCTTTTGGCAAACACTATCACTATTAAATCCGATTGTTTATATGGTCAATGCGTTCCGTTACGGTATTCTCGGTGTGAGTGATGTCAATGTTTGGGCATCCATAGGCATCATTAGCCTATTCTGTATTGCGTTGTATTGGTTTGCCTACCGCCTCCTAAGCCGTGGCACTGGAATGCGCGCATGAGTGTGCATGATTCAGCGTTGGGGCAAGCAACGGATTATCCAACGCAATACGACCCTTCAATCTTATTCCCGATTGCTCGCTCTGAAGGGCGCGCAGCTTTGGGAGTAAGTGCGCCTGATGCAATCAAAATGGGTGTCGATGTCTGGCATGTATTTGAATTATCTTGGTTTGATGAAATTGGTAAACCGATGGTTGCGATTGGACGACTCACAGTACCAGCGCATTCACCTTTTTTGATTGAATCCAAATCACTCAAACTTTACTTTAATAGTCTAAATTTCAAGCAATTTGCTAATGAAACTGCTTTGATTGAATTAGTCGTCCAAGACTTATCGGAAGCAGCCGGCGCTCATATCGAATTTGAATTGCTCAATGTCGATGATCTTGTGACACATTTACCTCAAGGGTTATGCTTAGATGCATTGAATATGACCGTTTCACCTGCGCCAAATGTACCCAATGCGCAGCTATTAAAAATCGAAACGCAATTGTCGGTCGACGTTGTAGAAGAAACGCTTTATTCCAATTTGTTACGTAGTAACTGCCCTGTGACAGGACAACCCGATTGGGGTACAGTTTTCATTCGTTATCGCGGTGCGAAGTTATGCAATGCGAGTTTATTAACTTACCTTATATCTTATCGTCAACACAGTGGTTTTCATGAACAATGTGTTGAGCAAATTTTCGCTGATATTTGGCAGTTCCTCAAACCCGAATCACTGGCGGTTCATGCCCAATATACCCGTCGCGGTGGTTTAGATATTAATCCGTGCCGAAGCTCTAATCCGCTTTGGTTACCGACAGTGAAGCGACTCGCTCGGCAGTAATGGTAACAAAACCATTGATCCCATCCTCACTTTTGTATTTTGATCACATCTTTTGCATTTTTATAAAACAAAGACAGCTGGATCATTGGTCAAAATCATTGTTGATTATTCGTTGATGATGTATAAACAAGTCCTGTGCAACGCGATTATCGCTATCCCAATATCGATGTGAAAAAGGAATATTTCATGACTGCTTACTTTGGTTTTACACCCTCAGAAACATTGAAAAAAAATATTGAAATTGCACTCGCTCACGCATCGGGCGGGCCACTTTATCTCATTCGGGATAAAGTTTCTTTGAGCATTACCGATGAAATTATTGATGCTGCGATGACAAAATTAGCGCATGAATTGCCGCCAAGTGATAAAAAAGAAACCATGGAAAAGTTATCTAGCTTTATTCGTAGCACGATGCAAACCTTAATGAAACAATTGCTCGGCAAAGACATTGACGAAAAAGTACTCAAGTCTTTGAATTTTTTGACGCTCAGCACACATGATAAAGGGGGTCAGCTTAAAGTTGGTTGCGCCATGCCAGATGAACTGATCGGAAAATTGAAAGACATGTTTGCGCTCGCAGAGGAAGGCAAAATTACCGATGGGATTCGCCCAGAATTAATCATTCTACAAAAGCAAATGGCTGATATATGTACCAAACACTTCATTACTGATTACTGTGAATCATTAGATTTGGGTTTTTTTAAGCGTAATGCAATGAGCATCGCCAGCAGTGCTACGACCAAAGCAATACACTTTGCAATTCATAAATTAGTGCCTAATCTAAGTAAAGATGAGTTAGCTATCTTTGCTAAGCATTATGACTCATTAATGTATTTTGCAGACTAATATCACGAGAAGTGCCGCTCATTTTAACAATCCTGTTGATCGCAACAAACATCAACAGGATTACGACAATACTTATAAAATAATAAATTCTAAAATCTAATCCGCATCACATCAATAGTAGATGACTGATAAAGCGCTCTTCCCTCAACCCAAATTCATGATGATGATTAAAGATCGAACGATCCACATATTTACTCACTCGCTTTTTAGAGAAATGCGTTAATATGTCGCCACAAAATTGATCCCTATACACACCCATATCAGGAATTATCTTTTTTGAGGGGGATCAAAAATCTCTATTGAATTTGTGCTGTTGATCCCAACGGTAATCACGAGGAATATCTAATGACCGCTTACTTTGGTTTTATCCCCACTGCTGAACTACAAACTGATATTGAAAATGCAATCATTCGCGTAAAAAAAAACAGCGGCGAACCGATGTATCTCATTCGAGATAAAGTATCACTCGGTATTACTGATGAACTGATCGAGACATTACTCATTCAGTTAGTCCACATGTTGCCTGAAAGCGACAAACGCGCCACGATGGAAAAACTGTCTAACTTCATCAAAAGCACCGTGCACATGCTTATGAAGCAACTTTTGAGCAAAGATTCTGACGAAAACGTACTGAAATCAACTCAATTCTTAGCGCTCAGCACGCATACAAAAGCAGGTCAATTACGCGTTGGCAACCGACTGCCTGATGATTTAATCGCGCAAATGCAAGCCTCTTTTGCAGCTGTCGCAGCGGGTGAAGGTAAAGCGACTAAACCAGCATTAGCAACCCAGTTTAAACTTTTTAATGATCTATTGATTAAACACTTCATGCATGATTTCAATGAAACTTTGGATCTAGGCATGTTCAAACGCAAAGCAGCATCTATCGCGCAAAGCGGCATTACTAAAGCTGTGCATGTGGCAATCGACAAATTGATCCCGAGTTTAAATCAAGTTGAACTTGAATCTTTTACCCAGCATTATGGCTCACTGATTTACACTGCTGACTAATGCATTTTCATGTTGTGCCTTTAGGTTTTTGTTAATGTCTGATTATCATCATTATCGTTTCCTGCGCTACGCGCCACGTGATGGCACAACGATGCAGATGCAACCGGATCGTTGGACCCGTTTGCATCTAGATCCATGGTTACTCGGTCTATTATTCACAGCCATGGTATTTGGCTTGGTCGTCCTTTATAGTGCATCAGGACAAGATGTCAGTATGGTGACTCGACAAGCGGTCAGCTTTGGCATGGCTTTTGTCGTAATGATTACGCTGGCACAAGTCCCACCAAAGATGTATCAAGCATTTTCACCTTGGTTCTACGTCTTTGGATTACTGCTTCTAGTCATGGTCGCACTGTTCGGACAAATTTCTTTAGGTGCGAGGCGTTGGCTCAGTGTTGGCGGTCTACGTTTTCAACCCTCCGAATTTCTCAAACTTGCAATGCCTATGATGATGGCTTGGTATTTATCAGCTCGTACTTTACCCCCGAACTGGCGAGTCGTACTAACCGCTATACTACTTATTGCAATTCCCGCAG
The DNA here is from genome assembly GCA_014378805.1 of Moraxellaceae bacterium. Taxonomy (GTDB): domain Bacteria; phylum Pseudomonadota; class Gammaproteobacteria; order Pseudomonadales; family Moraxellaceae; genus Aquirhabdus. The sequence goes on along the minus strand of JACMMY010000298.1, from coordinate 4,087 downwards.
GGCTGATCGCCAGACAACCCGATCTAGGCACCGCACTATTAGTCAGCGCAAGCGGGCTATTCGTATTGTTTTTGGCAGGTTTACCTTGGTGGATGATTGGTGCTTTCCTTGCCTCTATCGCGGCAATTCTTCCAATTGCATGGGAATTTCTCTTACACGACTACCAAAAGCAGCGTGTTCTAACGCTGATTGACCCTAAAGCGGATGCTCTCGGCACTGGCTGGAATATTATCCAGTCTAAAACCGCAATCGGCTCTGGCGGACTCATGGGCAAAGGATACCTGCAAGGATCGCAATCTCATCTCCAATTTTTACCCGAAGGACACACCGATTTTATCATCGCTGCATTTTCTGAAGAATTTGGGCTGCTTGGCGTAAGCTTACTCATCCTCCTTTATAGTGCGATCGTTGGTCGGGCATTATTTATCGCTTACGAAACAACCAGCATCTATGGCCGACTTTTAAGTGGTGCTATCGCTATGTCGTTTTTTGTCTATGTTTTTGTGAACGTCGGTATGGTCAGTGGTATTCTGCCCGTTGTCGGTGTGCCACTGCCCTTTATTAGTTATGGCGGGACAGCATTGATTACCTTGATGAGTGGTTTCGGGTTATTGATGGCGATTCGCACACATCGTTGATTCTTTTATTAAGCTTTTTATGAAATTCGTTTCATCAATAAATTCACCACTATCTATTGCGCTCTGCTTTTGAAATATGCGGATCGCTCATGCCGCATTAAGGAATTTAAATTGAATAAAAATATGTTAATGACGGCCTTGTTAACAACACTTGGTATGTCCTCAATAACGCATGCAGGTGATTTTGATACCGATCCAACCTATTTGGCTTTCCGCGACAAAATGGTTCAACAATATCAATTCTCTCCACTCGAACTCGATAATCTCTTTATTAATGTTCATTTAAAGCCAAATATTTTAGCAATCATGGCAAAACCAGGCGAAAGCAAAGAATGGTATGACTATCAACCACAATTTGTCACGCCTGCAACAATTAATAAAGGGCTTGTCTTTAAAGCATCTTATGCTAATGCATTAAGTCGCGCAGAGACGACCTATGGTGTTCCTGAAGAAATTATTTTAGGGATTATTGGTGTTGAGACTGGATTTGGTGGTCATAAGGGCTCTTTCCTTGCCTTAGATGCGTTATCAACACTTGCATTTAGGGATACCAGACGCCCCGAATATTTTAAAGATGAATTAGCCGAACTCTTGGTGTATTGTCGTGATGCAAAATTAGATCCGCTTACGATTAAATCATCTTATGCCGGCGCAATCGGTTACCCACAGTTTATGCCCAGCAACATTGTTAAATTTGCTGTGGACTTCGATAATAGTGGCACCACGGATCTAATCAACAGTCCGATCGATGCGATTGGCTCAGTCGCAAACTATTTAGCCACACATGGTTGGCAAAAGGGTAAACCGATTGGCTATCGCGCAAAATATGAAGGAACAGATGATAATCTAGTGATCGCCAAAGATCTAAGCCAGCCTCGGCCCGCAAAAGAACTGTTTGATCTTGGACTCACGCCGATTAGTGCACCTGTTGCGCCGACCGACCTCGTGAATGGCGTTCGACTCATGGGGGATACGGGGCCATTGTATTGGCTAACTTATCCAAACTATCAAGTCATTACGACTTATAATCGCAGTCGGCTTTATGCAACGGCTGTTTGGCAACTTGGCGCAGCCATTAGAGAAAAAAGTAAAATTCTCATAGCACCAGAACTTGACGCATCAAAAACGCCTTAAAAAATCTATTCCTAAGGGTAAAAAACATTTCAAATGATATTTTTGAAATATTATATTACAATATCGATCAAATATTAATCTATTATATAGCTATTTAGTAAAGACTTTCCATTTGATCGCTTTTTTTTAGACAATTTGGTTTTTGACCTTTAGGATGTCGTTTCAGTACTACATTATATATTTAGCAAAATATGAAGATGGCATTTGAGTAAACCTTACATAAATGCCATCCAAAGGAGCATGTCTATGCGAATAACACTGACTACGATCGCAATACTTTTATCACTAAGCGCAACAGCCCGCGCTGATCTCGTACCGTCTCAGTCTCTGACGACGCCTTTCGACGTGCCTAGTCTTGCTTCTGCAGCGTTATCTCGTGACAGCCAAACCCTGAATGCAAATACACTCGCATTAGCAGCACCAAGCATGCTTACGACACAAGTAAGCACTGATGCAATGACTGCAAGCGCTGTCCTTAAAGCGAATGATAATGATGCACTCAATAACACTCAGCAAGATAGCAACACAAGCGTTTTGGATCGTTTGAGTTCAGTAGCAAGCGATACTGTGCGTAAATTCAAACAAACGGGAATCGCTTCTTGGTACGGTCATCAATTCAATGGCCGTAAAACTGCCAATGGCGACCGTTTCGACATGAATGGTTTAACAGCTGCACATCGCTCATTACCTCTTTCTTGCTTTATCCGTGTCACGAATAAAGACAATGGTAAAAGCGTGATTGTGAAAGTTAATGATCGTGGCCCATATTCAGGTAATCGTATTCTAGACCTCTCTTTTGGCGCAGCGCAACAATTGGGTATCGTTAACAAAGGAATGGGTAACGTGACCATTGAGCGCGTAACATCACCAAACTAATAAGTATCATTGCTTAAGTAACATCAAGCCGCCACTTGGCGGTTTTTTCTTGTCTGCTGTGATACCCTCGCAGAATAATAAATATATGAGGATTGTAACTATGCGTACTTTACAGGATTGGCTCACCGAATATAGCATCAGCCACCAAAACCCGATCAATAAGCGACTGCATTGGATCTGTGTTCCATTAATAACCGTATCAGTGATCGGCATGCTCTGGAGTTTAAGTTCGGTTGCAGCACTGTTTGCATTGATTCTGGCAATGATTTTCTATGCTCGCCTGTCTATAACACTATTTGCTGTCATGGCGTCGTTCTCAAGCCTCATTGTCGTCTTGATATGGATTTTAGCCGCCCCACTGCAGTCAATATCACCTTACGCAGCGCTAGGTTTTTATTTTAGTATATTTGTCGTTGGCTGGATTGGTCAGTTTTATGGACATAAAGTCGAAGGAAAAAAACCTTCTTTCTTTAAAGATCTACAGTTTTTATTAATTGGTCCAGCATGGTGCGCAGAATACTTGATGAAAAAAATTGCGAAAACGACTTAGAAGTCGTCGTCATTTAAGGCTACTCCAGAAAACTGACTCCATAAAAAATCTCACAATTGTGAGATTTTTTTATGGGTTCGTTACTCAATTCAATTGCGGGTATTAATCGACTGAATCGTTGGCTGTGGGAGATTGTATGGAATATGAGCTTCTTCTCTAAAACCATACCCCAATGAGGAATAATCATAAACAGAATATGGCGCCATCACGCCACCCGAGTAAATAGGTTGAAAGATATCACCTAAATTCCCAGCCCATTTATAGCTATATTGCTCACTACCAAATCCAACGGGTACACCCGTATTTGAAACCCCAATTGGGACGCCGAGCATATCCGAACCTCCCAACGAACGAAGATTCTGTATAATTGCAGAGAGCAATGGATTAGTCGCTGGTAACTCCTCTGATTGATTAGAGCTAACGCTTTTTTTGCGTTGATCGGCATCATCATTTTGCTGAGGTTGCGCCACTAAATAATAATCAGTATTACAGATTTGTTTACTGACTTTGTTATCGGTATCTTTTTTATCGGTATCTTTTTTATCGATATTTTCTGTGACACAAATCTGTTTGATTTGCACTTCAATATACTTTGTATCTAACTCAGCATCACTCAATTTTTCTCCTGCATGAAGCGGCGCCATTACAACGGCAGCAAGGATATAAGCATAAGCAGATGGCTTTAACACACTGATTGTCACGTTTTCTACAGTTGTTTTTGTTAACTGTGCTATTTGCTTTAGCAAGAACATTCTCATTTCATTAGCCTCCCGTCCAAGCACAATGTTAGATTTTTTATATTGTGCTGAATTTAGCAAATTTTGTACAAATAAAGCAAGAACGCAACTGACCGTTGGTCTAATCATTACAATAAATACAATAAATAAAT